>CANRAK010000012.1 GCA_947628575.1 uncultured Clostridia bacterium
AAAGTGCTTCAAACTCAAGGCTTTCATACCTATGTGTGCCTTACGAGCGAAGCGAGAAAGGAATGGAATTTATTATGGATAGTTTAAATCAAATTGAAATTCAAAATATTAGGCATATATGTGGTCATGCAAGTGAGTTTTGCTCAAAAATTAATTATTATAAAACACTAACTTCAGATACAAATGTAACCAATGTCTTTGATGACTTAAATAATGAGTGTACAAATTTAAAATCTGAATTAGTAAATATGTTGTGAGGTGAATAAGATGACAGAAAAAATTGGTGTAAATGATGTATTATCTACTCTAAATTCAACTATTACTTTAATTAATTATGCAATTCAGCAATCTAATAACAAAAATTTTAGAGATACTTTAATAACTTCTAGAAATTCACTAGAAAATTATCAATGGCAAATATATTTAATTGCAAAAGATAAAGGATACTATGTTCCTGCAGCACCTGCTGGTGCAGCTGATATTGAGCAAGTTAAAAATGCCATCGGTTAAGTTAAAAGGCCTATAGAAAAACTATAGGTCTTTATATTATATTTCTAAATCATCTTTTACTATCTGTTGTGTTTTCTCAACAACTTTTTCTTCTTTTTCTTTCTCTTTTTGTTCGTTATTTTTTACTTTTGCTTTTGTTTTAGGTACTTTTACTACATTTTCTTTTACTTTTTCTTTATTATTTAGCTTATCTTTTAAATCTAATATTGGATTTAGTTGATATTTAATAAAGAAATCCAGATATAAATCTGTAGCTTCTTTTTTAGATTTTTTCTTCTTTTTCTTTGTACTATCAGTAGTAGAAATTTCATAGAATTCACCATTTTCATAATATAATTGTGTATCACCATCTGTAAATATAACATAGCTGTCAGATGGTAGTTTTACTTCCTCTATTTTTTGAAGGAATTCTACACTTTCTTTAGCTTCTTGCTCTATCTTCTTTAATTCTTCTTTAGATACTTTCTTATCTAAACTTTTTAAAACTTCTTTTCTAAATTCTTCTTCTAAATTATATTTTTCACTCATATCTATTTTTTCCTCCTATGAAAAACTTTCTATACACTTATCTACTATATAGTCTAATCGTTCTGTATTCTTTGTAACATACAAATAGCCAATTAAGCATTCAAATCCTGTTGCCTTTTTATATTCTATTACATCTGCATGCTTAGAAATAGAAGTAACACTTGTGTTTCTACCACGTTTGTATACACTTACTTCTTCTTCTGTAAGCATGTCCATTATTTTATCTATAGTTTTAGCTTGTCCTTTAGCACTAACATATTTTATTGAAAGAGTATGTAATGCACCTGTTTTAGCAGTAGATTTACTTGCTAAATAGCTTCGTATGTACACATTATATACAGCATCACCAATAAAAGCTAATGTTTGCGCCGGTACAGTTTGAATATCTATATTGTTTATATATTCTTCCATTATTTCTCCTACTCTATTACACATAATATTATATATTAAAAGAGGGGTATTTGCAATATTTATTTTGAAATTACTATGTTTGAGCATTATAAATTGACTTTATTTTTTATATATATTATAATACAAAAAGAGGTGCAAATATGGAAACAAGAAAAAATACAACTGCAAATAGTAATAATAACCGCAAAGTTGGTGATTTAATTTTAAAAATATCTTCTATAATATTAATTCTTTTAGCAATTATTTACATATATGTAATAATAACAGGAAGTTATACTTATTTAACACCAATGACTATAGGAATTATCCTACTTACTATTACGATTAATATAGCTTCAAGAGTTAAGATTAGAAAAAGACAAATAAAAGCAATAAATATATTAACTATACTATTGGATTTGGTAGCTATACCTTTTCTATTTTCTCATGTTATATATTCTTACGTAATATCTATTCCTGTACTAATGCTAACTACAAAAGCATTTAAATTAGATAAAAATAATACACTATCTAAAATTGCATACATATTTTCAATAGTAGTATTAGGTGTATGTATAGCATTTTCAGTTGCAGGATATATTAAATATTTTTCATTATTATAAGAAGAGCCCTGTGTGGCCCTTCTTATTCTTTTTTATTTTCTTCACAAATAGCTGCATCAGTTGTTAAAATCATAGATGAAATAGATACTGCATTTTCAAGTGCTGTTCGTACAACTTTTGTAGGATCAATTATTCCCTTTTCTTTCATATTTACATATGCATTGTTTATAGCATCATAACCAATATTTTCAGGACTTTCTTTTACTTTGGATACTACAACATCACCATTTGCACCAGCATTTTCTGCTATTTGATAAAGTGGTTTTTCTAATGTTTTTATTACAATTTGTGCTCCTATTTGTTCTTCTTCACTTAAACTATTTAGATAATTTTTCATTCTCCCTATTACTGTTATATATGCTCTTCCTCCACCTTCTACTATTCCTTCTTCAATTGCAGCTCGTGTAGCAGATAAAGCATCTTCTATTCTTAATTTTTTCTCATTTAACTCTGTTTGAGTTGCTGCACCTACCTCTATAACAGCTATACCACCTAAAAGTCTAGCAAGTCTTTTTCTTAAATATTTTATTTCTTCTTCACTGTTTTCTTCAAGTATCTGACTTTTAGTTTCTTCAATCTTAGACTCTAATGTGGACTTTTCACCCATACCTTGAATAATTATAGTATTCTCTTTTGATACTTTAATACTTTTAGCCACACCTAAATCTTCTATATTAACATCTTTTAAATCTACTAATATATCGTCATCAATAAGTTTTCCACCTGTTACTACAGCTATATCTTCTAAAACTTGTTTTCTTCTATCGCCAAAGCTAGGTGCTTTAATTGCAACAGAATTAAATGTTCCTCGCATTTTATTAACTATTAATGTAGCTAAAGCTTCTCCATCTATATCTTCTACAATTAATAATAGTGGTCTATTATGTGCTGCTACCTTCTCAATAAGTGGCAATATTTCCTGTACATTGCTAATCTTTTTATTGCTAATTAAGATATATGGATTTTCTAATACTTCTTCCATTTTCATAGTATCGCTTACCATATATGAAGATATGTATCCACTATCTATTTTTAAGCCTTCTACTATATTTAAATTAGTATTAATAGTCTTAGATTCATCAACAGTTATTACTCCTTCTTTACCTATCATATCTATAGCTCTACAGATTAAATCTCCTATCTCTTTATCATTAGCAGAAATACTTGCTATCTCACGTATCTGCTCATTAGAATTTATACTTTGTGATATATCTTTAATATTTCTTATAGCCTCTTCTAAAGCTTTTTGCATACCTTTCTTAATTAAAATTGGGTTACTACCTGCAGTAATATTTTTCATTCCCTCTTTAACCATATTATATGCTAAAACAGTAGCCGTAGTTGTACCATCACCTGCAATATCATTAGTTTTCATAGCTACTTCTTTTAAAAGCTCTGCTCCAAGATTTTCAATTTCATCTTCAAGTACAACTTCTTTAGCTATACTTACACCATCATTAATTATTACTGGAGATGCAAATTCTGTCTTTAATGCAACATTTTTTCCTTTTGGTCCTAAGGTAACTTTTACTGCATTAGCAAGCTTTTCAATACCTCTTTGTATAGACTCCTTTGCCTCATTTCCATATAATATTTTCTTAGACATCTCTCTTTCCTCCTTTATATTATTGCTAATACATCTTTTTCATTTATTACGAAATATTCGTTACCTTCATACACAATTTTTCTAGCATCATGCTCATTATATATAACTTTATCTCCTACTTTTATCTCATCAACCTCATTGCCTATACAAATTACATTGCCAATTAAGTTTGATACAGAGCTAGTTTTTACAATTATTCCATTTTTTTCATATTCGTTCTGTCCTACAGAATCTAATATTAAATTTTTTCCTACGCATCTTAACATTATTTATCCCTCCCACTATTATATATGCGTAAAAACAAATATTATAACTAAAAAAAAGACTCTCAAAAAAATGAGAATCTTTTAATAATTCATTTTAGATGTATCTATATCTATATTTCCTTCTTTTAATTTAGTAACATTAATATCTGAGAATAAGTACTTTTGCTCTATATCCACTTGTTTCATTTTACTCAGTTCAAGTACACCTAAAAAAGCTGTTACTATTTCTATATTATCGCACTTTTCATTAAATACATTATTAAAATTCATATTTTTATTTTCATTTAAGTATCCAACTATCTGTTTTACTTTATCTTTAACAGTGTACTTTTCATATACAGCTATTTTTTCAATTTCTTTTGCTTGCTTATTTATTTTATTTTGATTTCTAAATAATATATCTGAATATATATTGAATATATCATTTTTAGAAAATTTTTCACCTGTGTACTCTACTTTTTTATTAAACTTAATTTTTTCAAAGGCTTTTACAAATGAACCAAAATTTTCTTGATACATTTCATATATTTTAGCAGATGCTTCTTTATATAACTTGTACTGATTTAATCTTCTTAATATTTCTTCTTCTGAAATTGGTTCTTCTTCCTCTTCTTCTTCAAGTTGAGGTAATAATTTTCTTGCTTTTATATCTAATAACGTAGCAGCCATAACTACAAATTCTGATGCTACTTCTATATTATTTTCATTCATTTCTTGAATATACCCAACGTATTCATCTGTAAGTTCACTTAAAGATATATCAAAAATATCTTTTTTATTTTTAGATATTAGATATAGCAATAAGTCTAGCGGTCCTTCAAAATTAGTTATATTAAACTTAAAATCTTCTATCTTTTCCATTTTATTTTCTTTCCTTTTCTATTTCTACTGCTATATCTAAAGCAAATTTTATCATATCATTTAAACCTGTTTGCCTACTAGTAGCAGGTACTGATTCTCCTTTTAAAGGCTTATCTGTAACTGTAAATATAGCAAGAGCATTCTTTTGTGCTACTTGTGCATTTGCATATAATCCTAAAGTTTCCATCTCCACTCCTAATATATCTTTTTTAGATATATCCTCAAGTAGTCTTGGCTCCATATAAAAAGTATCTGAAGTATATATTGTTCCAAATTTTATATTTTTAGCATTAGTACTTACTGCTTTAATTTTAGCTATATCTAATAGTTCTTCTGAAGCAGATGGATACACATCATACTCGTTTTCTACTATATAATTTGAATCTGTTTCAACTTCAGTAGCAACTAGTATATCTCCTAAATTTATATTTTTAGAAATATCACTTGCATTTTCATTATCTAAAGAACCAACACTTCCTATTCTAATAATATTTTCTACATCGTATCCTTCAAATAGTTCTTTAGAATATATTGCCATAGATGGTACTCCCATACCACTACCTTGAACTGAAATTTTATATCCTTTATATGTACCAGTATATCCATACATTCCTCTAACGCTATTATATAACTTAGCATTTTCTAAAAAATTTTCTGCTATATATTTTGCACGTAATGGATCACCTGGCATTAATACTGTTTTAGCTATATCGCCATATTTAGCCTCATTATGAGGTGTAGGTACACTTATTTTCATATAATCTCCCCTCGTATATGTTTGATTATATACTATTTAATTTTAAATTTCAAGAAAAAAGGATATAGACTATTAATCTATACCCTCATTTATGCTAAAACCTCTCCTATAAAGATATGCTTTTTGCTTTAATGGTTCCATATTTTTTAGCTTTCCATTTAAAAGCTTTTCTACAAGTTTTTTTTCATAACTGTAGCTATCAAACTCATTAAGTTTATCTGCTATAATATCTTTACTTATACCTTTTTGAAGTAGTTTCATTTTTATTTCATATTTTGAATACTTTGGAATACTTATACACTGTCTTAAATAGGCCTCTACATATTTTCCATCATTAATATAATCTATACTTTTTAAATAAGTAGTTACTTGCTCTATAATTTCTTCTTCAACATTTAGTTTTCTAAGCTTTATTTTCACTTCTTCTTCTGTTCGTAAGGCAATGGCTAAGTATTTTACAGCTCTTTCTTTAGCTTCATTAAAATTCATAATTACTCTTCATCCATTTCAATATCTTCAACTTCTTCAGTATCCTCTGAATCCATAGCACCAGTCATACTATTTTCAAAAGCCATATTAAAGTTTTCTCTAACTTTTCCTTCTATCTCTTTCATAAGTTCTGGATTTTCAGCTAGATAAGCTTTTGCATTTTCTCTACCTTGTCCTATCTTTTCGCCATTGTATCCAAACCAAGCACCACTTTTATCTATTATATTCATGTCTGTAGCAAGGTCTAGTACACATCCTTCATTAGATATTCCTTTTCCATATACAATATCAAAAATAGCTTCTCTAAATGGAGGTGCAACTTTGTTTTTAACAACTTTTACTTTTGTTCTTGTTCCCATTACTTCTCCATTAACTTTTATAGCTTCTTGTTTTCTAACATCAAGTCTTACTGAAGCATAGAATTTTAATGCTCTACCACCTGGAGTAGTTTCAGGATTTCCAAACATTATACCTACTTTTTCACGTAGTTGATTTATAAATATAGCTACTGTGTTTGATTTATTTAATACACCTGTTAGTTTTCTTAAAGCTTGTGACATAAGTCTTGCTTGTAAACCAACATGAGAATCACCCATTTCACCATCAATTTCTGCTTTTGGTACTAAAGCTGCAACTGAGTCAATAGTTATGATATCAACAGCTCCACTTCTTACTAGTTGTTCAGCTATCTCTAAAGCTTGTTCTCCTGTATCTGGTTGTGCAACAATTAAGTTATCAACATCTACACCTAAATTTCTTGCATAAACTGGATCTAGTGCATGCTCTGCATCTATAAATGCAGCAATTCCACCTTGTTTTTGTGCTTCTGCTATAGCATGTAATGCTACTGTTGTTTTACCTGATGATTCAGGTCCAAATATTTCTACTATTCTTCCTCTTGGAAAACCACCTATTCCTAATGCTATATCCAAGCTTAGTGCACCTGATGGAATAGTATCAATAGAAACATCACCAACTTCACCAAGTTTCATTACAGCACCTTTACCAAAATTTTTTTGAATTTGTGCCATTGCTATATCTAATGCTTTTTTTCTTTCTTCAGATATCATATTATTCTCCCCCTTACATCTTTAGAACGTTTGTTCGATTACTATTATACTATTAATTTTTTTGTTTGTCAACACTTTTTTAAAAAATTTTTGAAATGCTATTTTTCATTGAAATATAGGCATTTATAGTATATTAGATTACTAATTTATTTCTAGTATAATTGCATTATATCAATTGTTTTTAATTTTGTAAATAATATTTTATTCAATTTTCGTATCATTTTTTGTATAGTCCAAAAAAAGAGGAAAAATCTTTTCATTCCTCCTCTTTTTTGTGTTATATAATTGATTGATCTTCTTCAGAATTTAGTAGCTCAAATACCTTTTCATTAATCATATTTATCTCTGGTAATGGTTTGCTAAAGTAGTATCCCTGTACTAGTCTTGCTCCTACTAATTTTAATGTATCTAGTATTCTCTTATCTTCAACTCCTACAGCTATTAATAGTATATCTTTTGAAATAGTATAGGTAATTAAACTATTAATATATTTTTGCTTTTCAAAGTCTTTATATATATCTTTAATATATGACATATCAGGTATTATATAATCTACATCAATATATTTTATATCTTCAATAGACATTGTATCTAGTGTAAAGTTATCAAAAGCAACTTTTCCACCTTTTAAATGTATAGTCTGTATTGTCTCTTGGATACTTGAAATATCTTTATTATCATAGTTTTTAAACTCTATAACCACTTTATTTCTTGCCATCATATCATATATTCTTGGCTTATTTACATAGTTAACATAGCTATCATAATCTATATTTACCATTATTACATTAGACTCTCTATTTACAACACTCTCAAACTGCTCTATAGCATTAGTGAATAATATCTGCTGTAATTTATCATAATCATTATAATCTTTTGCAACTTCTAATAATTTTTCTATTTTTATCTTTTTAGAAGTAGTTATTTGAGACAATGCTTCATAACCATATACATTTTGTGTCTTTAAATCAACTATTGGTTGATATTTTACTCTAACTGTTTTCTTAGTAATAATACTATCTATTATTTCTTTTATATCCTTACTTGTAATTTTCTCATCTTCAACATTTTCATCTTGCTTTTCTTTTACTTCTTCTTTCTTTTCAATCTGTATTTTCTTTCTTGAACCTTTTGCAAAATATGTACTTGCAAATTCATAATACTTTTCCTTTAGTTCTTTAAATTTGTTGTATACTTCTGTATTTTTAGATTTTGCATCTGCATCTTTTACATTTATTAATAAATAAAATAGCTCTCTATCATTATCTAATTCCTGAGCAAGAAAAGTTAGATTTTCTTGTGTTAACTCTTCTTTTGTTAAATACATATCATGATATTTAATAAGAGTTAAAATTATTTTTATTTCATTTTCTGTAAAATCAAATCTATTTAATATTGCTTCAGCTAGTTCAACAGACTTTAAGTCATGACCTTCAAAACTATCTGTGTCATTGATATCTTCAGAATTTTCTTTAACTTTTTTTACGTAAGGTTTTCCTATATCATGTAAAAACATAGTCCATTTTATTATTTTCTTTTGCCAGTCTGAAATAGATATTTCTTTTACATCTGCATTTTCAATAGAAGATACTGTATGGTAAAAAACACTATATCTATGGTATTTACAATTTTGTTGACAATTAAATAAATTTTCACCATACTCATTATATACAAATAATTCTGGGAAATGTCTCATAAATACGTCTTGCTGTGTTATTTTTGGTAAATAGTATGATACATTTTCATCCATTAACACATTAGTATATATTTCTGTGACAGTCTTAATGTTATTTGAATACATATTTAAATTATTTATGATGTTTCTTAATTTACCTTTTAAAGTAGCGTCTACGATTACTGCAGAAGTATCTGCAAAGTCCATATCAAAAACGCCCTCATAAACTTCATATTTTATCATTCTCTTATCCTTTCGATTATATACATATAAATATATTACTATAAATATTTAGATTTTGCAAGTATTTTAAATACACATAGAAATTTTCTATATGTGTTTTTTTCACAAGATTTTTATATTTTGGTTGACATTTTTGCAAAAAAAATGTATAATATCTAAGTATCGTATAGTTAGTCAAACTATAACCCCGGAAAATTTGACTTTCTAAGAGAATATTTTAGGAGGATAAATTAAAATGAATAATACTACACACAGCGTAAAAGCTAAAGAAATTGAAAAAAAATGGTATATTCTAGATGCAGCTAATAAGCCACTTGGTAGAGTCGCTACAGAAGCAGCTAGACTTTTAAGAGGTAAACACAAACCTACTTATTCTACACATCTTGATTGTGGAGATAATGTTATAATTTTAAACTCAGATAAAATAGTTTTAACTGGTAACAAATTAAATAATAAAGTATATAGACATCATTCAGAATATATGACTGGTCTAAAGGAAATTTCATACAAAGATTTAATGGCAAAAAATTCAGAAAAAGCTGTTATGTTAGCCGTTAAAGGAATGCTACCAAAAAATTCATTAGGTAGACAAATGTTAACAAAATTAAGAGTATTTAAAGGTTCTGAGCATAATCATGAAGCTCAAAAACCAGAAATATGGAATTTTTAGGAGGAGTTAAAAAATGGCAAAAAAAGAATATATTTATGCAACAGGAAAAAGAAAATCTTCAATAGCAAGAGTTAATATTATTCCTGGAACAGGTAAAATAACAATAAACAAAAAAGATTTAAATGAAATTTATACTTTAGATACATTAAAAGCTATAGTTTTAAAACCTTTTACAGTTGCTAATATGATGGAAAAATATGATGTTGAAGCTACAGTTCATGGTGGCGGATTTGCAGGTCAAGCTGGAGCAGTTTCTCATGGTATTGCTAAAGCATTAGCTACAACTGATCCAGAAGTTCATGCTATACTAAAAAGAAATGGTCTTTTAACTAGAGATGCTAGAGTAAAAGAAAGAAGAAAATACGGTCTTAAAAAAGCAAGAAAAGCACCACAATTTTCAAAGAGATAAAAATACAAAAACAAAAGAACTCGGAATTTTATTTCCGAGTTTTTTTATTACTTATTTAATCTTTTTACACGCATATACACTAATAGATGCAACTATTGAGCCTAATGTTGCAGTTATTATTTGTGTTATACCCATTGACATACTTAATGTATTTTTTGCTACTTCAGGTATATTAACAACTGAACTCATTATTAAAAATCCTGAATATATTATTCCAGCTTTTAATAATATTCCTACTATTGCTGTTGCAAAATAATTTACTTTCTTAGTTACAAATAAATACTTGAATATATATATTAAAGCAAAGTTACCAATCCAAATTGCTGGTATCATAAGTTTTGAATATAAAGTAATGTTACTAAATAATACTCCACCAAGTATAGTTGATAGTGAGGGTAAAGTAGTCATAGCAATTGTTTTTATACCACCTTTAGTATATAGTGCTACTGAAATTAAAGATGCGTTTACTATAGTACCTACAATTATTTGTTGATATTTACCAAGAGGTATTATGCTTGCTAAAAATGTAGGAACTAAACATGCACCTATAATTATTAAAAGTGTAATAATTACATTCATAGTCTTATTTGTATTAACTAACTGATTTTTTAATGCTTCTATCAATAATATCACCTCCTTAAATATTTAATTATAGAATTTGCTGCTTCTCTTCCTGATATTGCTGCCCATGCAACTGTTGCTTTTTGAGATATAACATCGCCACCTGCAAATACTTTTTCTCTTGAAGTCATATTATTTTCATCTATTTTTATTTTTCCAAATTTGTCTGTATCAACGCCTAAACTACTTATTGTTTTTTCATCTGCTTTAGAGCCAACTGCCATTATTACATAATCCATATCTATAGTGTAATTACTTCCTTCTATATTTACAGGACTAAGTCTACTATCATTTTCTTTCTTTACTAACTCTGTTTTTATACATTCTATTTTTTCTACTTTTTTATCTCCAATAATACTTACTATATTATTTTGAAATAAAAATTCTATTTCTTCGTTAATTGACTCTTTAACCTCAACATCCTCTGCTGGCATTTGTTCTCTTGACCTTCTATAAATAACATAAACTTTATCTGCACCAAGTCTTTTTATAGTTCTAGAAACGTCCATTGCAACATTTCCACCACCTATTACAGCAACTCGTTTTCCTTTAAAGTTTGGAAAGTTTTTATTCTCTAATAATTCATTGCCACCATATACTCCATCCAAATTTTCACCTGGTATTCCCATACTAGCTGAAATATTAGCACCTATTCCTAGATATATAGCATCATATTCTTTTTCTAATTTATTTATATCCAAGCTATAGTTTTTAACTACATCTATTCCAAGTTCAAGTATTTTATCTATACTCTCTTTTAATATTCTTTTATCTAATCTAAATTCTGGTATTCCATAATATAATAGTCCACCTAGCTCGCTATACCTTTCAAATATAGTAACTTTACACCCATTCTTTGCTAAATATGCAGCACAAGTTAAACTAGAAGGACCACTTCCTACTACAGCAACCTTTTTACCTTCAAGAATATTGCTTGTCTTTTGAATATTCCATTTTTCTTTTATAGCCATATCTGCTATATAGCTTTCTATTTTTCCAATCTGGACAGGCTGAGATTTTATACCTCTAGTACAACTGCCTTGACATTGTTTACTATGTGGACAAATTCTTCCACAAATAGATGGCAGTACAGTAGTATCGCATAATACTTCATATGCTTCTTTATATTTTTCTTCTTTTAATAGCTTAATGAATAAAGGAATATCATTTTGCAAAGGACATGCGTTTTTACATGGTTTATTTTTGCAATTTATACAATATTCAACTTCGTTTTTTATATTTTTATCCACATTAACCACCTACGCTACTATTATATATTATTATTTTAAAATTAGCTAGAAAAAGAGCTCAGATTTTATCTAAAGCTCTTTATTTCCATATATCATTATTTATATGCTGTGTTAAAGCCATAATGAAAGCTTGCTCTGTTAAATCATATCTTGAAATTACATCATGACTTAGAAGTGATATACCACCTTTTCCAAGTCTGAGCTCACTTTCATTAAATATTCTATCCATAACCTTACCTAAATCTGTAGATATTATTTCATCTACATACCTATCTGGCACAGGAAATCCGGCACTTGAAGCAGTACTTTGAAATCCTTTATTATCTTCAACAACAGCAATATTAACTATCATCCACTTACCTAATCTATTTGTTATACCAGACTCTATTGATATATAGAAATCTGGTAATATATTATTTTCTTTAGCATATCTTTTTAAATTACTAACTCTATTTTTTGCACCAATGTATATATCTTCATTTACAGGCTCATCTGAAACTTCTGAGCTTACAGCTACTCCTATAATTTCTACATCACTAAAATACTTTTCAAAAGCAAGTTGTGCACCTCTTATTTTACTAGGGTTTTTACTAGCTATTAATATCTTCATTCTTTACTCACCTAGCTATATTTTACTATACTTTGTTAATTTGTCAAGTAAACTCTAGGACGTCGTTTGCATCAGTTAAATCTAAATTATAATAGGTTTCAGGGATATCACCACTTAGTACAGTTTCTGCAAGTACTACCTCTTTTTCATAATATTGGTCATTTACATATACTGGTGCTATTATAGTAAAATTAGTTCTAATTTTTAGTATAATTCTATGTCTAGTTTGATTTATACCAACACTATCAAACTGAGATATACATTCTATTTTAGTATCTCCAATTGGTGTAGTTTTTATATTAACTCTTACTCCTGCTCCACTAAGTATACCTGCATTAAAGAATAGTCCTAATGGGATTTTTACACTACTAGAATTACTATTTAATATATTTTCTTCTACATTAATTGCTATATCATTAGATATCCTATTTAACTCGTTTGTATTTGTGCGTAATGCCACTATTTTTCCATTTTCATCATAAACCTCACTAACTATGCTATCGTATGTAATATTATCTAAATGAGTGCGTATTGCTTTTTCTGTAGCAAGCATAGCTAATGTATATGCGTTTGACTTTGTAAAATTTATTAATACTGGCTCTATTACTCTAATATACAAAGTAGTAACACTAGAAAAAAACAATAATAATATAAAAAATAAGACAAATGTTTTTTCCTTTTTCATTTGTCTTAATGATAATCTATAATATTTTATTCTCATATTATCTTATAACTAATATCTTTTGCCCTACATCTATTAAATTAGGATTTTCTAAATTATTAATTTTAATTATATTATCCATACTTGTTTTATATTTTTTAGCTATTTTCCACACACTATCTCCTGGCTTAACAATATATATATTTATACTACTAATATCTTTAAGATTAATTGGAGCATCTTCTATTGTACTAACAATACTCATATTTAATATATTTTCTATACTTATTTTAACATATACAACTATTTTTATATCTATACTAGTACCATTTTGAATTACATTTAATTTTGTATCTTCTATTTTTATATTAATGTTAGAGTTTTTCCAAGACTCCTCAAAAGGAAAGGTTTGTTCAACCATAACATCAATAGTTTTACCTTCAATTTCTTTTGTATCCTTATTTTGATATAAAATATTTAATTTTGCTACTCCGCTAATTCTAATGCTATCATCTTCAAGAGTTGGGACTACTGCTGAAGTATCCATACTATATTCTATTATTCTACTATTTTCTGGTATAATATCACTTATTGTATCATTAATATTTATCTCTTTTTCAACATCATACTGATTTGCAGATATACTTACATCTTTTACATCATATTTTAAATCTCTTGACTTGCTATAAAAATCATCAATATATTCTACTTCTTCTTTTTCAAAAACAGCTATACTATTTTCTATTTTATAATCTACATTTAAAGTCTTCTGGTCGATATCTGGATTAATTCTAACATTTAAATCTCTAATTATATAATCTATATTATATTTAGAGTTATCTGACACATTACTAAGCTCTACCATTGAAGAAAATGGCACTTCTACTTTATCACTGCATATTTCTTTACCTTCTCCAACATATAACACATTTATCTCTAAAATTCCTTTTAGCATTATTTTATTATAGCTCTCTTTATACTCTGTATCTTTAATCTTACATTTTACTTTTAAAATTTCATATATTGCAGGTGAATCTTTTGAAAGCATAACATCTTCAGATGATGTTATTAAACTCTTTTTTCTTTCTTTTATATTATTAAAAGAGCTCTTGCATTTATTATATTCTATATCTGTATCTTGTGGAAAATCTTTTATAACGTCAACATCCAAATTTTCTATAATTTCAATATCAAAAACAACCTCATTTTTTATAGCTATTTTCCTTTCATTAGGCAGTGAAAAAATAATATTTTTAAGTCTTGAATTTACTGTTATATCCTCTTTATTTTTTACATTATTCTTTTCTATACTAGTTGTATACGGACATGAAACATTTAATCCTCTAATACTCATTTCATCATCATTTGCCCTATAAATTACACAATAATTTATTTTCCCAACTATCTTTATTCTACCATTGCTTACTTCAACATCATTAATATATGGTGTTGATGTAATATTAATAATTTTTATAGCATCTGGCATATTATCTGGAACTATTATATCTTGTTCTATCCACTTTTCATCTTTTTCTATTATCTTGGATTTATTTAAATTTAATTTCATGTTATTAGTACTAATATTCATCTATACATCCTCCTTGTTACTATATATATATTTCTATTAAAAAAAAATATTACACAGTAACAAAAAATATAACTTAACATATTATATATTAGTTAGATGCTTAGCATCTAGCATTAGATAAATTCTTTCTTACTATAACATACATTTATATACTCTCCTTAAATGCAATAAATACGACAAAAGGAACTGATAAACTCAGTTCCTTTTCGCTATATTTAGCTTATTGGTAATCTTTTTTTCATATATCAACCTCTATGATTACCTAATAATATTATAATCTTGTATATTTTGGTGTAGAGAAGTCGTATCTTGTAATTGGCTCCCCTGTTGGTAAACTTAATTCTAATGTATTTGTTACTAAATCTGAATAACTATATGATAGTTTACTATCTGTTTCAGAATCTCTAAAAACAAATAAATTAGTATAAGTACTATCTATGTAACCCTTCCTTTCAATGCACTTGTTTCGTCCTACGTTCGCTTTTACACAAATCTCTTGACCAACATAGTTTTCTACGTCTTGCTTAATTTTCATTAATGAATCTTTTGAAACCATATTATATCACCTATACCTCTCTTACGTGCGAATTATATCACTTTTTGTTGAAGGTGTCAAAGTATGTTTTCTTATAAATTTCATTAATATGTAAAATAAAATAGTACTTTTGCTTAAGTACTATTTTATTTTTAATTTGTAATCTTACTTTTGTAACATTTGTGTTACACTTATTGTTTTACTTTCTTTAAAGCCTCTTGTAACTGTAGGTCTTGGTCTTTTTCTATATATTGATTATTCTTCAATTCATCTGGTAACTCAACTACTATATCTGGTTCTATTCCATTATCTTGAATTACTACTCCACTTGGTGTAAAGTATTGTGCAGCTACAATTGAAATTGCTCCATGGCCTTTTATCTCTTTTACATATTGTACTACACCTTTTCCAAATGTTTTTGTACCAATTACTATACCTTTACCAGAGTCTTTAACTGCACTTGCAAATATCTCTGAAGCACTTGCGCTATTTTGATTTACTAAAACTGCAAGTGGTATATCTATTTGTTCTGTATCATCTGTCTGATATAACTGAACTCTATTTTGTTTATCTACAAGTCTTAATACATCTGCTTTAGGTAATAATAAATTAAGCATTTGTAATGTATCATATACAAGTCCACCTGGATTATTTCTTAAATCTACAATTATTCCTTTTACATTTTGATCTCTTAGCTTTTTATATTCTGTTTTAAACTGATTATATATTCCATTTTCAAAAGAATATACTTTTATATATCCAATATCATCTATGATTTCTGTATAAACGTTGTTTTCTATTATAGATTTTCTTTCTACTTCAAATTCTAAAGGCTCATTATTTCTTAAAATTGCTAATTTAACTTTTGTATTTTCTTCACCTTTTATTGCATTAACAGCTTGCATATATGTATCAAGACTTACGTATAGATCATCTACTTTTAATATGATATCACCAGATTTTATACCAATATCTTCTGCTGGTGAATTTGGAATTGTTCCTAGTACTCTAATTCCTTCAGTTTTAGGATCATATACTAAATGTACACCTATACCTATATAATTACTCTTATCTCCTGAATTTTGGCTATCTTGGTATTCATCTTCAAATTCATAGTATGTATATACATTTTCTAATGAATTTACCATACCATCTATTGCACCATCAATTAGCTTTTCTTTGTCATAATCATATAAATAATCTGAGTCAATTATTTTAGCTGCCTCTTCAAGTCTTTCTAATTGTTCTTTTGTAAATATCTTACTTTCATAATTGTCGCCTAATACAGGTCTTATTACTATATACAATGCTACTAACACAACTACACTTATTACGATTGCTATTGCAATTGTTATTGCGTTTGTTATTATTTTACTCTTATTTAAACTTTTATTTTCTTTTTCAATATTTTCTTCTAAAATCTTGTTATTATCTTCTTCCAAAATTTTATCTCCCTTTCCTAAATTCCTGTGTAATATTATATAATATTTAGAAAATATAGTCAACTCTACTTCTTTAATATGCTAGCATTATGGATAATATGATTTACTTTTTTCACATTTCTTCTTTTTACATAATTTTCCTTATACTCCTTGACTTATATGTTAATTTATTGTATAATTTAATAGTAAATTTAGAAATACTTAGTAATAAACTATTATAATATAAAAGTATTTCCCAAACTGAAGGGAGGGAAAACCAATGCCAGGTATAAAAATAAAGGATAATGAAAGCTTAGATAATGCTTTAGCTAGATTTAAAAAGCAATGTGCAAAATATGGTGTTCTTGCTGAAATTCGTAAAAGAGAACATTACGAAAAACCTAGCGTAAAGAGAAAAAAGAAATCAGAAGCTGCTAGGAAAAGAAAACACTAATATTTTTGTATAATATTAGTTAAGGTTTTGTGAAAAAAAGAGTAATCTTAACATAAATAAAAAGCGTGATATATTTCTATATCATGCTTTTTTCTTTTTCTGTTAAATATCTATACTTACCAACTGGCAGATCTCCTAGCTCTATATTTCCGACTTTAATTCTTTTTAAGTTTGTTACTTTTATTCCAACTGAAGAACACATTTTTCGTACTTGTCTATTCTTCCCCTCAGATATTATTATTTCTATCTGTGTAGAACTTAAAGCTCTAACTTTTGCTTCTCTTGTAATGTATCCTCCTATATCTACTCCACTTTTTAGCATTTCTATTTGCTTATCTGTTATATTTGATGTTGTAGTTACAATGTATGTTTTCTCTATTTTATTTGTAGGGTGCATTAATTTATTTGAAAATTCACCATCATTTGTAAGAAGTAATAGTCCTTCTGTATACATATCTAGTCTTCCTATAGGATATACTCTTTCTTTTTCTTTAATTAAGTCCATTACACTTTTTCTTCCAAATTGCTCTTTACTAGTTGTAATATATCCTTTAGGTTTATTTAGCATTATATATATATTATTTGCCTCTTTATGTATTATTTTTCCATTAACTTTTACTACATCTGTATCATTTACTTTATATCCTAACTCTTGTACCACTTTTTCATTTACAACTACTTTGCCAGACAAGACAAGTTCATCTGCTTTTCTTCTGGAGCAAACTCCACAAGAAGCAATATATTTATTAATTCTTTCCACATTACTCACCTTTTTTATTAATTTTCATATTATAATATTATCATAAGCTTATGTTCACATATATTTAGAGCTGCATTAATTTGCAGCTTTTTCTATTTTCTCTAATTTATCTAGTATTTGAGTATAATACTCTGGTAGCTTAGAATCAAATTCAACAAACTCTCCAGTAGTAGGATGAATAAATCCTAATGTCTTTGCATGTAGCATCTGTCCATCAACTTTAAATTTAGTATCTTTTTTACTGCTGTACACAGTATCTCCAACTAAAGGATGATGTATATATGCCATGTGCACTCTAATTTGGTGTGTTCTGCCAGTTTCTAGTCTAGCTTCCACTAAAGTTACATCTGAATTATAAAACCTCTTTAAAACGCGAATATGAGTGACTGCGTTTCTAGAATTTTTTTGTGTAACTGCCATTTTCTTTCTATCCTTTTGACTTCTTCCTATTGGCTTGTCTATTGTAATTTCATCTTCTTTTATAATTCCTTTTACAAGAGCAATATACACTCTTTTAATACTATGTACTTTAAATTGACTAGATAGCTTTTTATGTGCATTATCATTTTTAGCTACAACTAAAATACCGCTTGTATCTTTATCTATTCTATGTACTATACCTGGTCTTATTATACCATTTATAGTTGAAAGTCTATCTTTATGTGAATACATTAGGGCATTTACCATTGTTCCTGTATAATTACCATTTGCAGGATGTACAACCATTCCTTTAGGTTTATTTACTATAATAATATCATCATCTTCATATAGTATATCTAAATTAATATTTTCTGGTAATATACTTGTATCTTCTCTTTTAGTAATCTCTACTTCAATTACATCATTTTCTTTAACTTTATATCCAGCTTTAACTTGCATTTTATTTACTAATATTTTACCGTCATCATTTAGTGTTTTTATATAGCTTCTTGTAACACTATCCCCTATTTTTTCACATAAGAATACATCTAATCTTTTATCTTTATCTGTTTTTTCTACTGATATGATCATAGCTATTTCTCCTGTTTGCTAAATAAATCTTCTATTTCTTGTTCATTAAAAGAATACTTTTTATTGCAAAAGTTACAAGATATTTCTAGCTTTCCATTTTCTTTATATATATTTAAAGCATCTTCTTTTCCAAGTGCTACAATAGTGCTTTCTATTCTTTTTTGTGAACAATCGCATTTAACTCTACACTCATTTTCATAAACAGTTTCTATATCACTATCTCCAGTTGCATTTTTAGCTATATCATCTATATTTCTACCTTCACTCATTAATTGTGTCATATGTGGTAATTTAATATTTATACTCTCTAATCTATCTATAACTTCTTCTTTACATTCTGGTAATGGCTGAATAATATATCCACCTGCATGTTTAACATTTCCATCTTTACCAATCAGTACTCCTACCGATACAACAGATGGTGTTTGTTCTGAAACATTAAAATAATATGCAAAGTCATCTCCAATTTCACCAGATAATAGCTCACATGTTCCAATATATGGTTCTTTAAGTCCAATATCTTTTATAACTGTTAATGTACCTAATCCTATACCTTTTGATACATCTATTTTCCCCTCAGAATTTAAAGGTAATTCTACCTGAGGATTAGTAACATATCCTTTAATATCTAAATTAGAATTAGCACATACTGTTATATTAGATAATGGTCCATCTCCTTTAACTTGTACTGTTAGCCTATCTTCTTTATTTTTTAAAGTAGAAGCTATCATTGTAGCTACTATCATAACTCTACCTATAGCTGCAGTTGCTAAGTTAGATAAATTATGTATATCTCTTATTTCTTGTACCATTTGTGTAGCATCTACTGCTAATACTCTAACACTTTTATTATATGCTAAATATTTTTTTATTTTATCCATTAAATTCTCCTTTTTACTTACCTATTAATTTTACCAAAATTATGCTATTTTTTCAACATATTATGTAATTTTAAATATAAAAGAAAAAAATAAACGCAATATGCGCTTATTTTTTATTTGATTTTCTTTTTCTTATTGTTTTTGTTAGAGTAATTGTTGTACCCTCATCTACTACTGAGTCTATTATTACTTCATCCATAAAAGATTCCATTATAGTAAAGCCCATACCAGCATGTTCACTTTCAGGCTTAGAGGTATATGCTGGTGTCATTGCAAGTGCTATATCTTCAATACCTTTTCCATAGTCTATTACTTTTATTACTATTTTCTTATCTTCTATTATTGATGCTTCAACTATTACTTGTTCTTCTGAATTATCATAAGCATGCTCTATTGCGTTTGTTACTGCTTCAGAAAGAGCAGTTTTTATATCCATTAATTCGTCAATATGAATATCTAATGTAGCTAAAAAAGTAGAAACACATACCCTTATAGCTGGTATATTTTCAATTACAGATTTACATTCTATTTTTATATAATTCTTACTCATACTGAACACACTCCAAATTCATGTTAGAAAGCTCTATTAATCTTTTTATATTGCCTTTTGGATTTACTACTGTCATCTTAGCATCCAATAACTTAATTAAATTGTACCTACCTAAAATTAAACCGATTCCACTACTATCCATAAATTTAACTTCAGATAAATCTAATACTAATTCATATGGTTGGTATTTCATAATATATCCATCTATAACACCTCTAATTGTTCTACACGAATTAATATCTATTTCCTCTTCTAAATAAATTGTTAATTTTCCGTTTTGGTATCTATACTTCAATTTTTTCTCACCTCTTTTTTTGTATTATACCAAATTCAATATGCGAAAAATGTTATAATTTAGCTGTAAAGAAAAATAATATAAGCCTCCTACATTATTTGTAGAAGGCTTACCTTTACTTAACAAGTTTTGCATGAACAACAAATCTACCATTTTTAATTGAGTAGTCACAAGTAGATAGTGTAAGTATACTATCATCTTCACTTACCTCAACCTCTGTTCCATATCTACTCTTTTTCTCTAAGCTAGATACAAAGTCTTTATATTCGTCTTTATTTTCAAAATTAGTATCTATGTAATAGAAATTAGTATCTGTTGAGTATACACTAAATATTTCATATTTATATAATTTACTTGTAGTTGCTATCTCTATATATTTGTGTTTATCATAAAACTCTTGTCTTTTATAATTTAAAAGCGGAGTAAATCTATTATCTGTTTCTGTGTTATGACCATATATTATAATATTAGTCATAGCATCAGGAATTTTAGATAATTTGCATCTATAATCTAAATATGTTTCTCCCCATTTAGTTGTAACATCATCTCTGTCATTTCTATAGTATCTAGTATTATCTGTACCTTTAAATACAGGAAAATCTATAGTAGTACCAGGTAATTTTACCCAACATACAGCATCTTTATATGTTACGTTTATTTTTTTTATTTCATCTACTAAATCTCTTCCCTCTTCTGCTGCAGTTCTAACAGGCATTTGTTCATCTCCAATAAAGATATCATAACCCAATTCTTCACCTGGTTTTTCTAATTTTCTATTTGAAAAAACTGTATTTAATATTAATGC
>CANRAK010000013.1 GCA_947628575.1 uncultured Clostridia bacterium
AAAAAATACTACTGATAATCCTGCTATTATGCTTAATAAAAATATCAATAAATATGATTTAATATTATCTTTAAATACAACTTTCATATTTTGCCTTTCTTTCTATTACAAATTACTATTTATCTGACAAACATTATATCATATTTTTTTTAATTTATATAGATATTAAATCATTTTTTAAAGCTAAAAGTGTAACTTCCATTATGAAATTATTATAAAGTCCCATAACTGTACGATGCCCTAAATATAATTCTTCTTGTATTTTTTCAAAAGTTGCTCCTGATAATCTACTTTCTATAATTTTAAAGGTTTCATTATCGGTATTTTCAATTAACTTTAATTCCTCTTTTATAATAGATTGCCACTTCCTATATTCCTCAATTTTATTATCAATATCAATATTTTTCATTGCTTGAAATTCTATATTTCTATTTATTCTATTTTTACTTTTTATAAATGAGTTTATATCTCTACTATTAGAAGTTTCCTTTTGTTCTTCAAGACTTTCTACAATAGAATCTATTCTAGGATATTCACTAACTTTTACTTTCACAAAATTTAAAATTCTTTTTATTCTCATAAAACTAATCCTCCATTTCGTAATCTTTTTCTAAATCTTCAAGTTCATCTTCTTGTTCCTGAATAACCTCATTTAGATAATCATTTAAAATTTTACATTCAATAAGTTTTTCTAATAATTTTCTTTCGTTTTCTATTTTTACAATATGGATCTTCTCGTAATATTCAAAAATTAGTATTTTTTCTTTTTCATCTTCTATAATCACATATTCTATTTGATCTCCATATATATTTTCATTAAAACTAAATTTATTAACTTTCATCTAAAAATCCTCCTAAAACAAAAAATCACAACTTCTTATTAAGTTGTGTTACATATCTAAATCCATCTCATCTTCAGTTTCTGTCTTTTCTGAAGTAGGAGATAGATTCTCATATAAACTATCAAAAAATTCTTTTGGATATTCTCGTTGCTCAAAATTACATCTAGTTTTTTTACTTTTTGTATTTTGTTTCTGCAGTCTTTGTTCTAGTTCTTCAACTCTAATAATAACCCACCTTTTTATAGTAGCATAATCGCTTTTATACTCAATGCCTTTTGACTTTTTATATAAAGAAAGTTCTTCAATACATTTATTTGCCTTTTTTTCTCCATATTCGCTAACTAATTCTTTATATTCATAATCGTATAAATACACATTTTCTAAAAATTTTTCTTTGCTTACTGTGTGAGTATTTATATTATTATAGTTTATATTATTATCTTCGCTTTTTTCATCACTAGGGTAGTGATTTTTTAATGTATAGGGGTAGTGATTTTTTGATAGATAGGGTATATCATTTGGATAAATCTTTCTTTGAATAATCTCTTGTTGCTCATTTCTAATAATATCTATAACTAAATAATTATACCTTCTTAAATCTCCAAGCCATCTTGAAACAGTTTTATGATCTACTCCTAATTTTTCTCCTAAATATTTATTACTTGCATAACAATATCCTTCCTTATTTGAAAGTGCTGTAATTAAAGCATACAATAATTTTGCATTTGGCTTTAATTGATTATTAAACAAAACAGTTGCAGGAATAACGGCAAAATATCCAATTTTATTTATTTCATTTTCCGTATCCACTTCGTATATCACTTTCCTTTCCTGCAACTATACAAGCATATAAAATCAAACTTATATTAGCACCTATAAACAATCCTACAACTAATCCAATCCAAAACATAAATTAACACCTCCAATTTCAAACTAAATTTCTTATTTTTGCATTTTTATATATTAGTTCAAGTAATTTACTTTTTAAAATAATTAACTTCTTAAAATCAATTTTGAGAGCTTTTAATATTTCATCATCTTCTAATTTTTTGAAATATTTATAATTTACAAATTTATAAAGAGTAGGGGATTTTTTGCATAAAAAAACAAGTATATTTTTTAAAAATACTTGCCATCTTTTATATTCCATAATTAGTGGATCTTCTATAAGTTTTATTACTTGATCTTCTAATGTATTTCCATTGCCTTGTCTTGATTTCATCCAAGCAATAGAAGATACATTAACTGTATCTATTATTTGTGTTTTTCTTTGTTCAATTAAGTCATCTATATTTTCATAATTATATAGATAAAATAGTATTTTCTTTATTTTTTCATTTTCCATATCAACCTTTCTCCTTTCAGGGAATAGGCACAAAAAAAAGACAACAAAATAAAATATGTTGTCTATAATCTTTTGTACTTCAAATTTCTGTGTAGAATTGACAAAAATATTAACTTATTGTATAATACAAAAAGAAAATTGAAAATTTATATTAGATTATATAGATACATTTTCTACGAGGGTTGTAGTAGAAAATCTTTCTCATAATTTCTGAGACTTCTTCAATCTTCAAGGGGCGACTGCTTACAAATCGCTTGACAATGTTTCTTGTAACTCGGGTACTCCAGTAGTCATAGCACTTTTTAAATGGTCACTCCGACCAATAAAATGCAGTAATATCAAGGCTTTAAGGGCTTTGATATTTTTTTGTCAAAATAGCTCTGTTTAGTAATTGTATAGTAATTATAGCTATTTTTCCTTGATTTTATTTTTAGCTATTCTATTTTATTTTTTATGCTTTTTCAACCAATTAACCCACTAGATTTTACTTTTTTATTTTTTGGTGGGTTAATTGACATACCAAATATCATATGCCATTATTTTTTATTGATATACTATAATATAATTATTACTGTATTATTTACTCATATGTAGTAGTTGTTTGAATTTGAATTCTTTGATTTTTTTTACATTTTGGACATACGAATGCTGTACTAATTGTACCGCCAGTTAAATACATACCAGTTGATACTGATGATATTGTTCCACATGCCTCACATTTTCTTCTATATACTACTTCTCCAGTTCTAGGATCAGATTTAACTATTACACATCCTTCAATTGCAGTATGAACATATCTAGTTTGCTTTTCAATAACCTCATTATTTGTTGTTGAACTAGGTGTATTTGAACTACTCACGTTATTTTGCTGTACTTGCTGATTTTGAGGTTCTTTTTCAGTATTATATACATTTTCTTCAGCATGATTTTTTAAATCATTACTTTCTTGATTTCTTTGTAATGCAAAAAAGCCAATCAATACTCCAATTATAGCTACTATTATAATTACAATTATAAAAATTAATATTCTTTGTTTCATTTTATTTTCCCCCTAATTTTCTTATTATTTAAGATTAACATAGTATAAAATAATAATCAATTTTATATACAAAATCCAATCTTTAACCTATCATCATTATTGGTTTTTAAACTTTTTACTACATTTTCAATATCACACTTTTTTATCAAATCTTTATTTTCACTTGCATTTATAGTAACTCTGTATGATTGTTCTATTTTAACTTTTTCATATAGATTTCTTACATATCTTGCATTTGAAAAGTTGTTATTAAGTTTGGCTTTATTAAAATGATCTATCAAAAAAGCTTTTACATTATTAGATATTTTATATTTTTCTTTAGTACAAAGATTTTTGAAAATGCTATATAAAGCTTCTGATGAATAGTCTGGAAAATCTATTGTAAATTGAATTCTGCTTTCAAAACCTGGATTTACTTCTAACATATGTTTCATCTCATTTGTATAACCAGCCAGTATTACACAAAGATTATCTCTATTATCTTCCATTCCTTTTAGCAAAGTTGCTATACATTCTGCACCATAATCTCTACCACCTTCATCTTGAATATATGAAGCAATAGAATACGCTTCATCAATAAATAAAATTCCACCTAGTGATTTTTCAATCATCTTTTGTGTCATAGGAGCAGTATGTCCAACATATTTTCCTATTAAATCACACCTTTGTGCTTCTACAAAAACTTTTTTATCTGATAAAATTTGTTCTTCTGCAAAAATTTTTCCTACTATTCTTGCTACTGTTGTTTTTCCTGTTCCTGGATTTCCATTAAAACACATATGCAACATTGGCATATTATTTCGTATTTTGCTTGTTTTTACAAAACTAACAACTTTTTTTATTTGTTCTTTTACTTCATCTAAGCCAATAAGCTCATCTAATTCTTGTAATCCAGTTTTTACTATTTCTTCATTTTCTTTCAATTTTTTACCTTTATTTAAAAATTTTGATACATTTTTCTCATTTTTTATTTTACTATTAACTAATATTTTTAGTAATTTGTTCTTTATTATATAATATGGATTATTAGATAATTCGTTGATTACTTCATCATTATATGTTAATTCATTTGTGTCCAAAAACTTTTTTATATATTTTTCTTTTTCTTCGCTAGAAATCATATCAATTTTCATTGACCAAGAAAAATATTCAGTTAAAATAGCATTTACTTCTCCTTCTCTAAATTCATCTTCTAATATTATAAATGCTTTTTTTGGCATTTGTTCTATCATAACTTCTATTTCTTCTTTTATTTCTTTAGGATTTCTTCTTAATGATTCTAAATCAAGAACTATAAGACCTTCTTCTATATCCTTATAATTACTTTTTTCTTTTTTTCTAGCATTTTGTCTAAATTCGTCTGGATCAAAATATAAAATATTTTTATTAAGTATTATACCATTTTTATAATATACTTCTGCAATAACAGATATTAGTTCTTCATAAAAAGTATAACTAGAGTCATTTCTAATAACAATATTATAATTTTCAAATTCAATATTACAATCATATTGTTTTATTACTTTATGATATTTTATAATATCTCTTAATACTTCTTTGTTTTTGCTTAAACCAATTGTATCATCTAATTTGCTTAAAATTTCTTCATTTTCTTCATCTAGTAAATCTTCATTTAATTCCATATATAAAGCTCCCTTCTTAATACATAATCTATTATATAATATTAATAGGGTATAGAAAAGGCGGCTGGTCACATATTGTATTATTGAAGTTTGCTATTTATAGTTAAAAAATATATTATATGATTAGTATTTAATCTTCCTTATTATTTGATTTCATTGTTGAAATGTTTTCATCAGTAAAACCTAATAGTTTTAAATTTTCATCTTCATAGTAACAAAATTTAGTTTTTTCGAAGTCCATTTTTAAATATTCATAAGTTTTTATAAATAATTCAAGATTTTCAATTTTACCTTTTAAGTAATTACTAACTAATTTTAATATACGATTATTTCCTTCTAATGTTTCATCATAATATTCAAAACAATCATAATCCCATAGAGTTCCATAAGATAATTCCGCATCATTTTCAGGTAAATAATAACACATTCCTGTCATAGATATTTCTCCTAAGTTTCTTATATTAGAATTTTGTGTAGCTTTTTCGTCCCAAATAGTTAAATCATCTAGTACAAATATTGGATTTTCTAAGTATTTTAGCATCATCTCATTTATTAAAATATCTCCTTTTTTAAAAGGAACTGGTAAATTAATAAATAGTTCTCCAATATCACACAAATCATTATGATTTCTTTTAATACTTATTAGTTTTATTTGTTGGTTTATAACTACATAATCTGCAGAAATTTCCTCATCATTATATAGATACTTTTTTGTAATAGTAAAAAAATCTATTACATTATCTTCTTTTATTAAACATTCCACTTTTGTACAAACATCTTTATATGTATTATTCAAGAATTCTATTACTTTATTAAAAAAACTATAATGTTTACTATATGTTTCCAATATATATACACAATTTTCTTCAAACTTTATCATATCACTATATATACATCTTACTCTATCTATCTCATTTTGAATCATTAATTTTACACTGTCATAATGCTTACAATTAATTCCTTCTCTAACTTCCATATCTTGATAATTATCTATTAAATCTTGATATTTTCTAATTTTTTCTTCTAAATCCATTTTATTATTTCTATATACTAAAACAGCAAGTTCTTCTGTGTTAAATTTATGACCTATATTTCTACAGTAATCACCAATTGCCTTAGAATTTATTAAATCATAATCGTCTAATTTTCTAATTTTATCTTTTTTTATTCCTCTTTTAAACATTTCAAGTAATATTTCAAAATCATTTATTATTACATCGAGTTTGTATTTTTCTTTTTGGTTATCCAGTCTTTCATTATATAATCTTTTTAATTTGTTTTGTACCTCATTTATTGTATAATAGTTATCTATTTCGATATTTTTGTATGTTTCAAAGTATACTTTATAAAATGACTTTGGGCAATGTGCTTTATACCAGGCAATTCTAAATGCATTTTCTACTTCTTCTATAGCATGAGCCTTTGGAAATAAATATATAATTTTCTCACATGAATTTATATAGTATTTAGGAATATGATGATTATTTAATATTTCTTTATATTCTTTCCATTTTATTTCGCACTCCTTTTTTAAATTACTAAAATCAAACAAATCATTTGCCTTATGTGCTTTTCCATCTTTTATAAATTCAGTAATGGCATAAGCAGTTTCTCCATCAATGCCTTTTTTTATTAAATAATTCATGACATCCGCTCTATTAGAAACAAGCATTTCTAAAGGCATATCTAAATCTTTAATTAAGCATTCTGCATTTTGAGTCCAAGTTCTGCTTCCGTGCTTTAAGGCATATAAATACACTAAATCATTAAAGTTTTTTATTTTTACTTGTTTTAACATATTAATAGTAAAATCTTCTTGAAGGCCAAATATTCCTCTTGTATCTGCAGTTGCAAATAAAGTTAAAGTATCCTTATCATTTAGGTCAATATATTGTGAAGCTATTTTTGTAGTTTTTTGCAATTTATTTAAAAATGTAGGTACATCAGTTTTCCTAATTTTTATTTCTTCCCTCACATCTTTTATATCTTCAAGTATTTTACCTATTATCTCATCAGAAATATATAACACTATCTCAGGTTGCTTGTTATAGTTTTTAGGCATAAATAATTCAAAAGGTAAGTTATAATTTATAGGATCAAAATCTGTAATTTCTAGTAAATAAGCAACAAAAGAGTTTCCTATACTTCCTCCTGTATATGTTAAATAACCCATTTCTTTTGATTTCTGTACTACATAGGATGCTATTAAAAATTTTAATTGAAAATTATTTTGCATTATTAAATCAAGTTCGTATTTTAATCTTTTTTCTATATTTTCTGGTAAATCTTCGCCATAAATTTCTCTTACTTTTTTATAACATTTCTCTTTTATATTATTTAAAATAGTATTTTTATTTGCTATTTCATTTAATCTCATTTCTTGTTCTTTCATTTTTACTTATCTCCTTTTATGAATCTATTTTTTATGATAACTTTTTTATATCTTCATCAGAGAAACCTGCTTTTTTAAGTACTTCATATTCATAAAAATCTGGCAATCGTTGTTCATATTCAGATTTGAAAAAATCATAAGAATTCATAAGTAGTTCAATATCAATTTCATCTTTTAAATAACTACTAATTGCTTTTAAAATTCTATTATTATCTTTTAATTCTCCCTTATAATATTCAAAATTATCATAATCCCATTTGTTATCATATACAATTTTAGGTGTATTTTCATATAAATAATAACCGTACCCTACCATATCAGAAGAATCATGATTTCCCCTTGCTAAAAATTCTTTTATATTTTCACGCCAAGTAGATAAATAATCTAATACAAATATATCTCCATCTTCTCTGTAATTACTCATTGATGGATTTTCAGTAATTAAAATATCTCCTCGCTTAAATGGAGTAGGCATATATACATAAATGTTATTTATATCTAAATACATATCTTCTTTCTCATATATATTTATTAATGTAGGCTTTTTATTTATAACATTATATTGTGCGTATATAAAACGTTCTTTTCTACCAAAATATTTTTTTGTAATAGTAAAAGAAAGGGTATCATCATATTCGTTTATATAATCTTTTATACTTTTATATACTTCTTTAAAGGTTCTTTTTAAATTGTTGATTATTTTATAATCTTGACTATACTGTCTTGTAGATTTATTATATTCTCGCCAAGTATATGCACAATTTTTATCTTCATTTAAAAATTTTTCATATACATTTTTCAACCTATCTATTTCATTTTTAATCATTGTTTTTACACTATCATAGTGTTTACAATTTATTCTTTTTATCACTTCTATATCTTTATAATTATCAATTAAATCTTGATATTTAGTTATTTTTTCTTTTATATCCATTTTCCTATTTCTATATACTAAAACTGCAAGTTCCTCTGTATTAAATTGATATTTTATCTTTCTACAATAATCACTTATTGCCTTTGAATTAATTAAATCGTAGTCATCTAATTGTTTCTTTCTATTTTCATTCTTATTCATAATTCTTATTCCTTTCTTATTATAATAATAGAAAATATTTACTCTATAAATCACAAAATTTTAAATGCTTTGGAATCCATTTAAGCTCAATACTTTCAGAGATATTTGCTTGTTTTTTAGCTATTATGATATCTGCAATATTTTTTCTTTTTGTTGATTTGTCAAAACAATCTTCCTATGCAATAATAAAATATTATCTGCGTATTTTTCATAATCTATATTATTAGAAGTTAAGTCTTCTAGTGTAGGAACATGATTTTTTCTATGATATATTTTCCTAAGTGATATATATGAAGTTACTAAAATTGGAATATTTAGCTCTTGTGCTAGGTTTTTCAAATTGCTTAAAATGTTATTTGTTTCTGTAATTTTACTTAAATTTTTACTTTCACCATAGCTTATTAGTTCTAAGTAGTCAATTATAACGCAAGCTATATCTTTTTCTTTTTTCATATTTTTAGATTTCTCACAAATTTCTTTTATAGATATTCCAGGTGTATCATCTATATATATTCTTTCTTTATCTATTTTTTCACTGATTTTTTTAACTTTAAGTAAGTCAGAATCTTTTAAATCTAAAATATCAGGAGCTTCTATTACTCCAGCAATACTATCAATTTTAGCTAACCCACTTTCTTTTGAACATTCTAAGCTAAAAAATAGAACTGACTTTTTATCATTTATAGCAATATTGTTCAGTACATTTAACACAAAACTTGTTTTTCCCACAGAGGCTGTCCCAGCTAATAAAACCAAATCTCCCTGCTTTATTTTTACTATCTTATCTAATTTTTGAAATCCTGTTTTCATTCCTGATCATTCCTTTCGATAAATACATTTATTTTATAATAATTTCTACAATCAAATTTCCTTCTTCACTATTTTTCCTTGTAGTACTACCAGAGTTTCTAATAATTATTCTATTGCCACTTTTTACTTTAGGTGGTATTTTTACTGTAATTTCATTAAACACTTTAATTTCGTTATTAGAGTTTTCATCATACTTAATATATTTATACCTGATTTTTTTATTGCATCCATTCAAAGCTTCTTTTTCAGTTATTACACATTTGCTATAAATATTATTTGGGTTGCAAAGTAGTTCCTTTGTACTTTTTTCCTTTATGTTCTTGCCTACAATTTCTTCAAAATCAATATTATCAAACATACTTAAAAACCTCCTCCTTACATTTTAAATATTTTTATCTATTACTTCTTTTATTTTTTTAGCTGCTTCTTTATCTGAAAGTCTAAATGCATCCATTAAACTTTTTGAATTACTAAAAGCTTTTTGTAATAATTCTTCATTTTTTATAATTATTACTTCATCCACACTATTTTGAATTTTTTGTATACATTTATTTGCTGCATCTTTTCGGTTCTTTCTTTCAAATGAAAATGGAAATGTGACAATTGCAATAGTTTTTGTTTTTAGCTTATTAGTAATTTTAACAATTTCTTCAATCTCACCTGTGCCATTTCCACCTCCTAAGCCTGCTACTAATATGACTAAGCTAGTATCTTTCACTACTTTTTCTATTTCGTCTTTGCTTATTTCTACAGCTTTTCTTCCCATTTCAGGATTTCCAAAACAACCTAAACCATTTGTAATATTATTTCCTATTAACATTTTGGTACTACAATTAGAAAAATTAATATTATCTCTATTAGGGCTAATAACTAATGTATTTGTATTTGTATAATTTTCTATATAATTATTAACTATACTAACTCCAGCACCACCTAATGCAATTATTTTAAAATCTAACATTTCTATCATATCCTTTCTAGATTTTTTATATGCTTTATCTATATTTATTATAATAATTAGATTTCAACATTTCAACGTTGCTGGTCACGTATTGTATAGTTAAAAAGTTAAAGAAAAAAGCAACTAGTATTTAAATAATATTAGTTGCTTTTTATTGTATTTATTATAAAAAACATTGTTTTAAGTTAATTTTCCATATAAAATTTCTTTATTTACTTTTATTATTTGCTAATGGCAAAACACTATCTGTGTATTTTGCTGTATTTTTAGGATTATTATTATTCCTGTAGTTTTGTAATAAAGTTGTTTCTAGTACTTCTGGATAGTTATATTTAAAATTTTCAAAGCATTTGTTAATTTCATCTAGTGTAATCCATATAATTCTTAAATTATCTACTTGTTTTATTTTCCAAATAGTTCTTCCTCCACTATGATTTACTTTTGGAACCAAATACTGTTTAATTCTTAATTTTAAATTAGTTGCCTTCCCTATATATATAATTCTACATTTTTTATCATCGCATTTTTTTAATTGTTCATATCTATCTTCTATACCATAGATGTCAGTTTTAAAAACCTCTTTAAATATTTTACTATCGTTATCAAATTCTAGATTATTTTCACAATTTAGTATTATATATATTCCTGCTTTTCCGTTTACTTCATCTAACTTATTGTTTCTATCTAAATTTTTTTCTATTTTGTCATATTCGCCAAATCTTAAAGTTTTTATAATATTCAAATTTTCTACTTTTTTATCTATCAATTTATCTATTTGCTCATTATTAAAACAATTAAATAATTTTTTTAACTCATTTTTTATTTCTTCTTTTTCTTTCATAAAAACAACTCCACTGTATTAATTATTATTTTCCATATCTTTTTATTGCATCATTAAGTAATGCCTGTATCTCATCTATAACTTCCTTAGGCTTTATTACTGTTACTATATCTAAATTTCTCATTGCCCATAGTTTGAATCCCTGAGGGTTAGCATATAAATTTATTTTAAATTCTTTTTGGTTTATAGGACTAATTTTTACATTTTTTCCAAACTTTTCTATGACTTCACCTAATAATATTTCATTACATCTAGCTTCAATTTCAATTTCGTTTCCACTAAAGATTTCAACTGCTGTATCAGTATATTCTTCTATTGATTTTTCAGTTTTCTTTATAGTTACTTTTTCATTTGTTTCAGTTATATTTTTTATTCTATCCAATCTATAATGGAAGAACTCATTATTTCCATCTTTTATAGCAAGCATATAAAACTGTTGTTTATCATAAATGATAGCATAAGGTGATACCGTAGGTGTACTTACTATTTTCTTATCTATTTTATCTCCATTTATATAATATTTCCAATATTCAAACCTAACCTTATTTTTATTCATAATACTATTTGAAATATCTTCAATATTTTTTATAACTTCAAGATTAGTAGTTTTTCCTTTAGGTGAATATACTCTATAATTTTTTACCTTTTCATTTTCATATATGTTTTGAAGGTTCTTACACTTTTTTATTATACCTTTTGCAATTCTTTCTTCTATATAAGTTGAATAACTAAAAGTATCTATAATTGCTCTAATTTCTCCAGGCTCGAAATCTGTTTCTGGATCATTACTGATATAATATCCAATTTTATTATCATTGTATGTACTAATATCATAACTAAATTTTTCCTTTAGTAAATTGATATTTCTTCTTATAGTTCTAGGATCTATATCTTCACCATATAATTCTTTTATTTTTTCTTTTAACTCTGATATAGATAACTTATGTTCTTCATCACTATATTTTTTTAATACATTTAATATGTATAATATATTTCCATTTTTTTCATATAAATCCATATTTTACTTCTCCTTACATAATTTTTATTCTCTCTAAATAAGATTCATTAAGTATTTCAAATATTTTTATATTATCTATAATTTGTGGTTCAACATAATAGAATTGATTAGATGAGTTAATGAAGTCAACTGATAATTATCCAAAATATTTTTCACTATTAATTGAATGTTGAAATCCAAGCAATATTTTATTGATTATTTCTATTCATATAAATATCAAAATATTTTAGAACAGTATTATATATTTTTAATATTTTTTTTATAATAATTTCTGCTATTTGATTTAGGCTTTTTCCTTCTATGTCTTTATTTGATATTTTTATTATAGCAAAAGTTGGTCTTTTACCATTTATTTTTATTTCACTACCTTTGTCTTTCAAATCATTTTTGCAAAAATTATGAAAATCCTCTCTTTTTTTAACTTCAGTGTTACAAAATAAAATTACTTTCTGTCCATTATTTTTCCAATCTATTCCAAATCCCCAAATATTACTTTCTGCTGAAATTATTTTATTTGACTTTTCTAAAAACTTTTTATTTTGAATTTCGAAATTTGATCTATCTGCCTGATTTCCTAATCCACCAGGTCGTCTTATTCCTATTACCTCTCCGTTTTCATTTTTACTTTCTTCTATGTCTAATTTTTTTAGCTCACCAATTATAATATTATAAAATTCGTTCCATTCATTTTTATTAATTTGCAATTTCCAATCGTTTGTTTTTAACTTTTCATTACCATTTTTTATTTTTTTATAATATTCAATAATCATTTTTAATATTATATTATTTGTATCTAGTTTTAGGGAATCTATAAATGATTGAACATCTTTTAATTTAAATTCAATTTCAATATTTCCGATTTCTTTTTTTATTTCTTCTTGTTCCATTTCATATTGTAGTTCTTCATATGGAAAAATATTTCCACTTTTAAATAATATAACTATTATTTTTTTACCTTCTTCTTTTATTTTATTAACATACTTTAACAGTTGTTTATCGTGCAGAAAAGTTCCTCTTTTATTTTCTACTATTATTGAATATTTTGCTTTATTTGTTTCAATTTTCATAAACACATCTATTCTATGAAATGCTCTTTTTATTTCTAGACCTTCTATGTTTTCGCAATCATTTCCTAAAATAAATTTTTTAATAAACACTTCTCCTATCTCTTTCTCTTTTGTTGAATCAGAATTATAACAATTCGCCAGCCAAGCCACTACTGCATCTTGAGCTAATTCTTTTGTAGCAAAGTCAAAAATATTATTCTCCATTTTTTACTTCTCCTTCCACTTCCTTCAATTTTTCCCATACTTTAACCATAGCTAAAGTATCTAATCCACAATAAACCAATAGTCCTTTTCTTATTTTTTTTGTTCTTCTTTTGTATGATTTACTAAATCACTATAGGCAAAACTTGCTTCCTCACCATTATGTACTACTGGCAAATTATGATAATCTAAATCTGGATCATTTGGAAATAAAGCAGGTAATACATATTTTATTGAAAATGAACCTTGCATTTCTTTACAATAATAATACCTGTCCTTAAATGGAATCATTAAATCTTTTATATTTTCTCTTATATTTAATAGATGTTCACTTAAATCAGGGTAAGTTTCAGCTAATTTTTTTATTACACCTTTTTCAAATCCCATATTGTATGCAGTAACACAAACATCTTTAGGAATATCTTCAACTAATCTTTCTGCTAATTTTCGTCTTGGATCTATTCCAGCTTCAGCAAGGAATTCCTTATGCTTTAATTCCCCGCCTTCTTTTTCAATGTAATGAAGCGAATATTGAAAAGGAATTTGCATATATGGACTTACTCCATCATATTCAGGAATTGCCTGTTGAAAAGTTTCAAAATCTAAAAAATATAGCGGATATGAAAGTGTATCTAAAAATTCTCTTATTTTTTCTTTTTCTATCTTTGTTTCTCTATTATTTAATTCAAAGTCTATTTGCTCTATAAACTTTTCATTTATATCTTCATCAATGAGATTTTCAAAAGCGATTTTGCCTTCATTATATAACTTAATTTTTTTCTTTACGCATTCGTCTTATATCAAAAACATTGTTTTTTGGTAAATCTTTTGTACAATAGTTCCAATATGCACACCCATAAGGTTCAAAACAATTCATGCCAATTCTTTTTTCTGGCTCTTTTTCTTTAGTTGCATATTTTTGCATGTATTCATTTATTTCTTTTATTTTTTCTTGTATTTCATTTTGCTTTGAAATAGCAATTTCAGTAACATCTTCAATATTAAAAAGTTTATCTAATTCCAAATTTCCGTTTCTTACATATTCACTATTGATATACATTATACATACTTTTTTAATGTTAAAGTTTAAATTATTTAAAACATAATACTGATATGAAACATCATCTAAATAAATCTCATGAATGTCTGTAGAACTTTTTACTTCATATATTTCTATTCCATCAATGTCATTTTTTAATATATCAACACTACAGAAATTATTATTGAAATTGAATGATGCTTCTGTTATTATATTAGGTTTATTTTTTAACTTCACTTCTGTATCAAGAATCATTTTAGACAAGTCATTATTAAACTCTATATTTTCATATTTACCAAAGTAGTTTCTTGCAAGTTCACCTACTTTCGTACCATTTTCCAAAACTGATTCATTTCCAGCATCTATAGCTTCTTCTGGTTTGTTTTTATCTAACCATAGAATCTTATTACATTGCTTTGCTTTACAATATTTAGACTTAGATAAACTTATATACTTCATATTTTCTCCTTTTTTTATCATCTTATTTCATTTTGGACATTATTTATTTTTTTAATAACGTAGACACAAGACCATACAATAAAGCACCTACAAATACTAATACATACATCATTTTAAGAACTCCTCAATAAAAAATATATAACGACTTTATAGTAATTCATAGATATTTCATAATAAAACAACTTTGGTAATTATTATATCACAGAAGAACTTAATAGAATAGTACAATATATTATAATTTTTTCTAGGTCAACTAAAATTAACTCAAAAACTGACATTAAAAAATGCACTTAGCGTATTTTAAACTAAATGCTCAGTATGTGATTTTCTATAACGCACAAAAAAAGAAGGCTTTATCTCTAAATCCTCCTTATAACTCTTAAATTGAGTTATTTTAGCATTATTCTTTATTCCAATAAGATACAGTAACTGTAGAACTGCCATAATTGCAAGTACACATTGCAATACTATATCCAGACAAATAAATATCTGTACCAGCTTCATCATAAATTTTTGTACTAGTTTTTCTGCAATTATATTGAACTGACATACAGATATAACTTGATGTTGTACCATCTGCCCATGTAATATATGCACGTGTTACTCCTGGTATTGAGCTTTTCATATTTTCAAAGCCTTGATAATTGTGGTCGCCAACGTATACAGTTGAGCCATATCCAATGTTAATCCAAACGGCTGAGTCTATGTTGTTTACAACTTGTTGTGCACCAGCTGAGCCCCTTGAAATTCCATCATATAAAGCTGCTGAATATCCTACAGTTGGAATAACTAATCTACCGATGTCCCCTAAATTAGCTGTAGCTGAAGATTGTGAAGTATTAATTGTAGTATAGTTTGTGTTGTTATATTCTTTGTAATCAGTTTTAGTTTGTTCTTCATAATATTCAACTTGTTTTTCTTCTTGATGATATCCTTTAGCATTTTCGGCATCACTAACTTTATATTCTTTTAAATTACCTACAATGTTAGGTGCTGCCTTTATTTCATTTTTACTTGTAAAACTAAAGAAGACAAAAGTAGATAAAACAAATAATAATGCTACGATTAATGCTGCGTTTAATTTCTTCATTTTCTACCACCTATTTATTATTTGTTTTAATCGTGGCACTATTATATCACTAAGGTTACCATAAATCAATATTTTTATGTAAATTTATTTATTTTTTTACTATTATACTTTAAGTACAAATATATAAAAATATAAGTTAATAATTTTCTTCTTTTTATAATTATTTTTATTTAAGTAACTTACTTGATTTAATCACATATTTCATAATTATTTTTAATATGACGTATTGAATCTTTTAACAATATATTATCAGCTTTAATATCATATTTTCTATAATCGTATTTTATATCTCTCTCATATTCAAGAGCATAATAGTGTTCAGAATATCCTTTTTTATCAATATCATCAACAATTTCTTTCAATTCAAAATCGCATAAATCGTCAATCATACCTGTACCAGCACCATCAATTATATAAGGATAATGTTTACCTTTACCTTTTTCCAAATCTCTTGACCCTAAATATTTAATTTTAAATTTTGTTGTTGAACCTATATCATAGTCCATTTCCATGATATCATTTTCTTTTAAGCCAATACTACTTAATTTTGTTATAACAGCATTAATAGGTGGAACTTTACTATGATCATCTTATATACAAACCCAGCAATCATAAATTACTTTTTTATATTTTATATAATACAAATGATATGCTAACGAATCAAAAGTAGCGAGAATTGTATATGCTAAATCTGCTACCGTTTTTCTATCAGTAATTTCAATTTTTCTCCATATCTTATTTTCCAAACCATTAATTGCAACCTCAAATGTTAATACTTTTGTCACTTTATTCCACTCCTTATTATCTAATTTATATTTAACGCTTTACAGCATTAAATATTTCATCAAACAATGCTTTTCTTTTTGAGTACTCAGAACTCTTTAATTCATTTATTAAATCATCAATTAATTTTTCACCATTATCTAATTCTTTCATACATTTTATGTAATAGCATGCTCTACCATAACATTCTCTACTCTTTTCGCTATTTATTATATCATAAAATCTAGATTTTAAATATGTAAATATTTCATTATTATATTGTTCTTTTAGTACATTTATATTTCCAATTAATCTGTAATCATTCTCTCTACTTAGTAATAATTTTAGTAATTCTTCTTTTTTGTTTAAGAATAAATACATATTTTCCAAAATTACAACATCATTAGTATTATTTATTATTTTATCTAAATAATAGTTAAATCTAGGTGAGTCTTTTAAAATTGACAAATATTGTATATTTTTACTAAAAATGAAGCTATAATACAAATATTTATCGTACGCTTCGTCATTTGATAAAACAAGATAGAAGCTATAATATGCTTTGGCTATATATTCTTTATTTACGCATTTTTCCTTTTCTACACATTTATTAAACTCTTTATATAAACCATTAACATTATCGTAATTTTTTATTATATAATCAATATATTCTTCATATTTACAATTTTTTATCATTAACTGTACTGTTTCTTCTATTCTATACTCACTCAAAGTATATATTATAATTAAAACATTTGATTTAGGGACATTATTTTTTACACTATAATGTTTTAATGAACTAAAAAATGATTCTAGTTTTTTTACATAGGCTTGTACATCTTTTTTCGAATTGTTATTCCTATACAAATTTGCAACCCATACATAATCGTAATATAAAGCCAGTCTAGGATTTAATATAATTTTATCTATAATAGCTTTCATTTGGATATTATTAGTATATACATCTTCTATTTTCTTCTTTTCACTTCTAGTTAATAACCTTTGTGAATAGTCTTTATCATTATAATAATAGTTATGAGTCAATCTATAAAATTTATTATTTATATTCTCTAGTGTAGCATTTATATTATCTTTATTCTGACAATATTTTTTAAATTCTTTTTTAAGATACTTATTAAATGTATATTGTTCATTACTTATCAGTTCATCATACAAAATTTCTTTTGCTTCCTCTTTTGATAAATTATTTATGAAATTTAGTAAAATCTCGTTAAAAAACACTGGTTTTACGAAAGTAGAATTATTCTTATTGTAATTTCCATATCTATTGTATTCGTCGTAATAATCATTGTCTTCATACTCATCATCTTCATAGTAATCTTCATCATTTTCTTCTTCATAGTCATTTTCTAACCATTCTTCATAATCTTTAAAATCTTCTGGAGAAACTGCAAAAAATAATGCCACCATGTGTTTACAAATAGTATTTCCGTTTGCAAAAGGACAAGTACAACTTGATTTTTTAGGATGAATGGTATTTATTAGTACATGATATGGATTTATATTTTTTCCTTTCACTTCTCCCTCATATTCATATTCTGATAGTTGTGTGCATGTTATAACTTTTTCATTTTTATAGTATTCATATCCTCTATAAACCGATTCTCTCCTTGCACAATCTAAAATTCCCACTTTATTTTCCTCCTTTAAAAAGTACTTTGACTCTACTATTAATTTTTAATTTTTTCATTTTATTATAATAACTTCAAGTACTATAATATATAGATTAATTAAGTATTAGTTCAAAATAATTTGCATCTTTTTTCTTTCTTCTATTATGTTTAACAGTTCCTTCAAGCTAATAGGTTTAAAACCGATAACATCTGCTGAAACATTCATATGTAATTTTTCTGAATATAAATTTTCAGGATATTCCATTTCATTTGTAGTAGGATTAACTTTATGTAGTGGATTATTATGAATATGTCCATGAACATTTACGTATCCTTTAGGAATTTCTGTATCTTTTAAAGGATGGTGTGATAGTATTAATTTTTCATTATCCAATTTTAAAGGGCTTTCTGGTATTAGATTAAATCCTACATTTCTAAAAAATTCTTTAGATTTTCCATCATGATTTCCCCTGATTAAAATCTTTTTCCCTTTTAATTTTGGTATCAATTCTTTCATATCGCTCTCTATTGTTAATGCTACATCTCCTAAATGAAATACAGTATCAAATTCTGTAACCGTATTATTCCAGTTTTCAATCAAAACCTTATTCATTTCTTCAACATCCTTAAACGGTCTATTACAATATTTAATTATATTTTTATGATTAAAATGTGTATCTGATATAAAATATGTTTTTGCATTTTTTAGTTCTTTGTAATATTCAAATATATCTGTTACTTCTCTTTCTCCAAACCAACTTTTGTAATCTTCTTTCTCATTTTGCTTCCACCATTCAAATTTTTCTTTAATTTTATTCCTTATTTCTTTAGTATCTATATTTGAATTTTCTTCTATAGCAAATAATACATCTATATTGTTACTTCCACATATTAAGAAATCATAATTCTTTATTTCATCATATCCATTTTTTTCTTTTACTTCTTCTATCTTTTTATCATAAGAAATATATAAATAATCATCCTTAAATAAATGGTTTTCTTTTACATATGTATAGTATAAATCTTTTACTCCCGAAGTTCTTAAAAAACCTGTCATATACCATATTGTCCTACTTTGAAATCTTATATAATCTTTTGGTAAATCTTCTTCTCTAATTTTGGTAGGATATCTTCCTTTTGAATATAAAAATTCATTATTTGCATCAATTCTTCTCCAACTCTTTGTATCAAATTTTCCCTTGGTATACCAATTAGAACTTGTTCTTGACATGTTTTTCACCTTCCTTTACACATTTATCAGCCTATTTTTTAGATTTTGTTTCATAAAATCTTTGCTTAAATTTATAGTATTACATATAATACTAATTCATTTTTATTAACCCTATAATATAAATTGCCTAAAAATAACATTTACTATTTGTTTCCTATATAATATTTAACCATTCCTGTGTATTGATCCTGTGCATTTAAGCATGTATCAATTAAATATCCTTTTTCTTTACCAGTTTGGTACTGATTTAACCCTCTATAATAAAATAATTTATCCCTGTCTAAAATAATAAATGGCACTATATCATTTTTTAAGCATTCTTTAAAAGCAATTATTCTACCAATTCTTCCATTTCCATCTTGAAATGGATGTATTTTTTCAAATCCAGCATGAAATTCTATTATTTCTTTTATAGTAACTTCTTTTAAAGACTCATACCATTCTAATAATTTTTTCATATCTCTTTCAACATTCTTAGGTTCTGTAGTTTTTAAACCACCTACTTCATTAGGTAATTTCTTATACTCACCCACATTAAACCAATCTTTTCTACTGTCAGAAGTTCCATCTTTTAAAATTTTATGAAACTCTTTTATCATTTCTTCTGTTAGCTTTTTATCTGCTACATCTAACATATAATCTACTAATTTAAAATGATTTGCTGTTTCTAAAATGTCGTCTAAATCAGTAATTGAATCTTTTTCTGCTAACAATGTATTTGTTTCATAAATATATCTAGTTTGTTCTTCTGTTAATTTACTTCCCTCTATATGATTAGTGTTATATGCAAAAGTAATTTGAGTATTATGATATAAATTTCCTTTTAATTTCATACTTTTTTGTTCTCTTAAAATTTCCAAAATATTAATTTTAGAGATATCAAAATCATTTTCTTTTAATAATTCGTCAACCGAAACATTAAATAATTCAGCTAATTTTTTTAATGATTCAATATTAGGCTCTAGAGTACCTGCTTCATATTTTGAAATTGTTGCCGCTTTTACTCCCAAAACTTCTGCAACTTCATGTTGTGTCATATTTTTACTTTCTCTATATAATTTTATCTTTTCTCCTAACATAAAAAAGCTCTCCTTTATATCAATAATATTATATCATATTATTTCCAAAAAAGAAAGCTTTTATTATATGTATTTCTTAAACAGAAACACGTTGATTATAATTTAAAAAATTATGGTTTATTACCAGCATTTTTCTAAGTCATTTGCAGAATAAGAGTCAACTACTTGTCCATTATTTATAGAAACCATATATAAATCACCATTTTTATCTATGATGTATCCTTCTTGTCCTCTGTATTTTACTCTTACTCTATCTCCTATTTTAAATTTATCACTGTTGTTACTGAAATTAAAAATACACATTGCTATCTCCTTTAAACATTCGTATTAAATCATTTCAGTAAATATTATATCATTCATACTGTAGATTTTCAAACAAAATAAATAATATAGAAAAATATTTAATATCGTACATTATATTAATTAGCTTTTATATAAATTATTTTTCAAATATAAAAATATACTCGTGCGCAAGTAAATAAAAATCAACATTTTTACTTTTCCAATAATCTGTTTTTTGACAATTATGTTGTTCCTTTATTATGACTTCTTTTAGCACAAAACCTGATTGAATAAAAATATTCATAAGATAAAATCCTAATGGAATAATATTACCATTCTTTCTAATATCTCCAATAAGTATTGAACAAAATTTTTTCTTTTTTAAGATTCTATAGCATTCTTTAGAAATTAATTTCATTTGATTTAAAAACTCTTTTAGATTTAATCTAGATAAATCTCCACTTATATTAGTACTATATTTTATTATATC
>CANRAK010000014.1 GCA_947628575.1 uncultured Clostridia bacterium
ATTTTAAATCTTCTAATTCAGACTGAACATATAAATATATGTTATTATCCTCACCGTAAGCTACCATAGGCACTGATTCTTTAAATAGCGAATACGTTAGTGCAACTATGTCTTTTTCTTTAAAGAATTCTTCATTATACTCAGAATTTTTAACTTTATATTTATTTTCAAATTCTTTTAATTCCTCTAAATTTGAAATATGCTCTATTATTCTTTCTTCCTTTTTTAAGTTCTCAGCTTCCATTATTTTTTTATTAGAAGAAATAATTTCTAAATCAATAGCATCTTTAAGTTTTTCTTTATTATATTTAATATTTAGCGGTATTGTATCTGATGTTATATTATATTGTTCTTCTATATATGGCTCTTTAGATATAAGTAAAAAATTATAATATTTATAATACTGCTTTATATTGTTATTTATATCTATACTCATAATATATTTTACATTATCTTTTTCAAGTAAATATGCATTTACATCTATATTACGTATTAATAGCATAATAATTATACAAATTGCAACTTCAACTTGTGCAAGTAGAAATTCTGTTATTATTCTGTTTGCTTTACTTAATTTGTATATTGAATTTTTAAAAACTAAAAATATATTTATTCCAATTAAACCTAATATAATACATATAGCTATCTTCATTATCCAAATTTGAGGTTGCACACCTAAAGCTAATAATGCAACATATATTATAATAAATAAAATTGAAATTATTAATGATATTTTTTTAAACATTTCTTTCTTTCTCCTTTGACTCTTTAAATGGGTCAACATGTACAATAACTTTATCTATTTCTTCAAATTTATTTTCTATACGCTTTTGTATTCTATTTGCAATCTTGTGACTATTAAATGTATCGAGAGTACCATCTAATAATATTGTAAGTACAACTACATATTTATATCCTGTAGGTATAGTATACATACTTTTAATACCTTTTACCTCAGCATATTTATTAATACACTCAAAAATCTTAGATTGAGTTTCCTCGTCAATAGATTTATCCATAAGTACATTATAACTTTCCATAAATATTTTTATACCTGTATAAAAAATCCAAATAGATATACCAATACCTACTACACCATCTACCCAAAATACATTAACTAAACTAAGTAAAATAGATAAAGTAGTAAATGATGTTACTATGCAGTCATTTCTATGATCATTCATATTAGATATAATTAGTATATTATTACATTTTTTAAGTGATCTTTTTGCATATAAATATAATGATATTTTAGTTATAATAGTTATAATACATACTATTAAAAGCCACCAAGAAAATTCTATTTTATTTTTATATATAATTGAAAAAACAGAGTCATATAGTATTTTAATTGATACTATAAGCATTGATACACTAATTAAAAGTGAAAATATATATTCTGCTTTTCCATGTCCAAAATTATGGTCTTTATCACTTGGTTCACTAGCTATTTTATTTCCAATCCAAGTCATTATTGATGCAAAAATATCTCCTGCACTATTTGCAGCATCAGCAATCATTGCCTGACTTTTTGAAATAATTCCTATTACTGCTTTTATCACTAATAAAAATATATTTCCTAGTATTCCTAATATTCCAACTTTTTTAGTTATTTCAAACCTATTCATTTTTAATTCACTCCAATAAAAAAAACACTTGATACTAAAAAGTACCAAGTATATGTATGGCAGGGGCACTAGGAGTTGAACCCAGCTCTGGAGTTTTGGAGACTCTTATTCTACCGATGAACTATGCCCCTTTACTGACAATAGATATTGTAACATCAATTATCAATTTTTTCAAGTACTTTTTAATATATTTTTAACTTAATTGTACTAGTTTAAATCCTGTATAATCACAACCAACCATCTTATACTCTATTTTTCCTATTGTTCCTTCCTTTACCATTGTATGTCCGTATCCATGTAAATGTCCGTATATGCATTTTTTTACATCATATTCTTCCATTATTTTAGTAAAATTAGATATAAATGGTGGAAAATGTAATGCTACTATTATGTCCTTTTTTATACCTTTTTTCATATATTCTTCTTGTATTCTTTTACCTTCTTTTAATGAAATTAAAAGTCTATTTTCTTCTCTTGCTATTATTTTTTTATCTTGCTCTGCTGTATTGCCTTCTGTCTTTCCCCATGCTCTTGTGCCACAAATTATATAATCTGGAGTATCTATAGCATTATTGTGTAAAACGTAAAAGTTTTTAAATCCACATTCTTCAAAAAACCTCTCCATTTTTGTTTTTGTAGCAAAATAATAATCATGATTACCTCTAACTATTATTTTCTTACCTGGCAAGTTATTTATATATTCAAAATCTTTTATACTTTCTTTTAAAGTAATTGCCCATGAAATATCTCCAGAGATTATCACATAGTCTTCATCTTTTACTGTACTTATCCAATTTTTCTTAACAACTTCTTCATAATTATCCCATACCTGACCAAAGATATTCATAGGCTTATTTACTCCAAATGACAAATGCAAATCTGATATTGCATATATAGCCATTTAATCACCTATCTTTCTAATTTATTTTAAAAAATCAGCTTCATCTACATCTTGTGTATATTCTTTCCAATTAGCAACATAGTCTTTATATCTATTATCAAAATCTTCCTTTTTTGAAACTTCTATACCTAACTTCTTAAAATCTTCTTCAAGTAGACTTTTTGCCTGTTCAACATTTGCTTCATCTGCTACTTGCTTTTCTATTTCAAGAATATAACCATATCCTACTGTATAATCTATACACATTTCTGCATTTTCATCAAGTTGAATTTTACTTCTAGTTCTATACCATTTTATATCTACATCATAATCTAGTAATCCAAGCATAGACTCTAATTCATCTGTATACTTATTATCCACTTTTACAATTTTTTCTAGTCTTGATTCTTCGTGCATTTTACCTGTTTTAAGCCATAATTGTGTATAATCTTTTGTCTTCATCATTCTAAAATCTTGTTTACAATTAAAATAATATGTAATTTGTTTTTGCTTATCTGCATTATATTTAGATATTAATTCATTATATTTATCTTCGGAGATAAATGACCTTAATTCTACTTCTATCATAATTTCCTCCTATATATTATTCACCTATCTTTAAATTTGCTATTGCATTTAAATCTAATTTATCTTTTATATCATAAGTCTTTCCACAAATATAGTTATAATGTGCTGCACTAGCTATCATAGCAGCATTATCTGTACAATATTTTAAGTCTGGCATATAGCACTCATAATTATTCTTTTTCGCTGCTTTTTCTAATTTTTCTCTTAGCACTAAATTAGCAGAAACACCACCTGCAAGAACCACTTTATTTATACCATATTCTTTCATGGCATCCATACAAGTTGTTACTAGCTCTTCTGTAACAGTTTGTTCAAAAGAATGTGCTAAATCTGCTTTTCTTAATTTGTCTTTTTCTTTATTTGCAATATTTATAACGGCTGTTTTTATTCCACTAAAGCTAAAATCAAAATTATCAAATTTTGTTTTAGGTAAATTATATGTAAACTCACCTTCTCTTGCAAGTTTGCTTACTTTCGGACCTCCTGGATAAGGAAGACCTAGAACTCTAGCTACTTTGTCAAAAGCTTCTCCAACAGCATCATCTCTAGTTTTTCCAATAATATCAAAATCAGTATAATCTTTTACATGTATTAAATGTGAGTGTCCACCAGATACTACAAGTGCCATAAATGGTGGCTTAAGGTCTGGATATGTAAGATAATTTGCTGCAATATGACCTTCTATATGATGTGTTGGTACTATATTAATATTTAGTGCGTATGCTAAAGATTTTGCATAAGCTACACCTACTAGTAATGCCCCTATAAGTCCTGGACCATAAGTTACACCAATATAATCTATATCTTTAAAATCTAATCCTGCTGTATCTAAAGCCTCTTTAACAACAAAAGCTATGTTTGTTAAATGCTTTCTTGAAGCAATTTCTGGTACTACTCCTCCAAATTTTTTATGTATTGGTATTTGTGTAGAAACAATATTTGCTAAAACTTCTCTTCCGTTTTTTATAATTGCAACTGATGTTTCATCACAACTACTTTCAATTCCTAAACAAATCATTTTTGTCTCCTTTATTATAAGTTAAGTATAAAATTCAAAATATTAAGTACAAATTTATATGCTGGCCATATTATGTATGAGCTTATATTAGTCATAAAAATAACTAATATAATAATAAATGAATATCTTTCTAGTGTATACATAAAGCCTCTAAATCTTTGTGGTAAAAAGTAAAATAAAACTTTTGAACCATCAAATGGTGGTAAAGGTATCATATTAAATATTGCAAAAATTACATTAAAGCTAATTGTCATTTGAAGCATAGATTCAATTATTAATACTATTTTTGTAGCAGATGGAGTAAATACTCCTATAATAATTAAAACCTTATATATTAAAGTAATTAAAATTGCAAGTAATAAATTAGATGCTGGTCCTGCAAGTGATGTTAGCATAGTGCCTTTTGCTCTATCTTTAAAATTTCTATCATCAACCATTACAGGTTTGCCCCAACCAACACCAAATAGTGCAATACACAAAAAACCAAATGGCTCTATATGCTTAAATGGGTCAAGAGTAAGTCTTCCTCTCAATTTTTGACTTATATCTCCTAGTTTATATGCTACCCAAGCATGAGCATATTCGTGTATAGATAATGATATTAAAAGTGCTGGTAATGTATATAAAAAAGATATTAAACCTTCTCTTGTAAAAATATCAAACAAAATATCATCTCCTACTTAATAAAACTATATACTATTTTACTATATCTGTCCCATATTTGCAAGAAAAAGAAGTGAATAAAGCTTGCAAAATAGCATTATTTTAACACATTTTAATAATATTACAATAAATTACTTAAAATATATATAGTTGACTGTTTAAACCTACTGTTTCTTGACTTTATTTTTACTTTAAAGTACAATGTTAATATACATAGGAGTTTGATATGAAAAATTATTATGATATACTAGAAGTTAGTAGAACAGCTTCTAAAGATACAATCAATAAAATTTTTAAAATACATATGAAAGCAAATCATCCAGATTTATTTCAAGGTGAAGAAAAGAAAAAAGCTGAAGAAAAATCTAAAGAGTTTACTGAAGCATATAATGTACTCTCAGATGATAATGAAAGAGCAAAATATGATGCTCAGCTTGCTGAAGAAGAAAATCTAAATTCTAATGAAAAAATGCAAACTATTATTCAAGAAAATGAGTATCTAAAGCAAGTAATTGCAAAAAAAGATGCGCTTTTATCTAAACTAACAAATTCAGATTTTTCACAATTTAATGATTATAGCACTAGCCCTCAACAAGTTAATAATACAAATAATATATATAATAGAGAAAATTATGGTGGATTTAATGGATTTACTCCTAAAAATCCTTATGAAGGAATGTCATTAGAAGAACTTCAAAACTTAAAAAAAGAAGAAACAAAAAGATATTATTTTAGTTTATTTAAAGAATACGGAATTAAAATCTTAATATTAGTAGTTATATTTATAGTTATGCTTTTAAGTCTAATGTCATCATTTAATGATTTAAAAAACTCAATAAAATAACAGAGCCTTTTTTAAGGTTCTGTTTTTAATTTCAAAAATTTAATTGAGTTTTCTTTTAGTTTTTGTAATGTCTTTAAAGTATCCATATAATTCATTTGAGTATTAATAACCTTGTCTGGAAAATCTATTACTCTATCATATAAGTTATATTTATTTATAATTTCTACTTGTTCTTCACTATCATTATTATAGAAAATATGTAAATTTTTCTCAAATATAATACCTAATTTAATACCTTCTTCAGCTGATGTAATGACATGCTGTGCATTTGCTATTAATTTAACTAAATCAGATGGATTAGCATTTCTTATTCTCTTTGCACGATGTATTAATGAGCACACTTTATCTGCTACTATATACACTTTAAATGGCGTATCTTTAATTAAATTATTTGTATATTCTAGCATATCTTTTGTAACTGTATTTGCATATATTATTATATATTCACTATATTTTAACTCTATCTTGCTTTTTTCTGAGAAGTCAATCCATTCATCTTTTGATAGTAAAAATATCGGGTCAACTACTTCTTTTATTTCTTCTTCATTAAAATCAAATATTGTTGATAGTGCCTTGTAATTACACTTAATATGTTCTAGTTGTGCCTTGCTTATATCTTTTATTCCATAAGCATAACACTCTTTTCTATCTGTACAAGGATCTAAATCTTCATACTTAGCGTTAGTAATTAAATATTTGTCTGCAAGTGGTGGAAAGTTTTCTAGTTCTTCTATACTTTTATATCTTGTAGATGTAAGCATAACATTATTATTTAAAAAATTATATAATAATCTATTCTTATTTTTCTCAAAATAATTTTTACAATTAATATCATATAGATTGTAGTCTATTATTTGTATTTGCTCTCCACTTTTTTTAATATATTCATATAAAGAATATATTTGTAGTGCAGAATTATAGTTTAATTTATCATTGTATGTTAGTGCTGCTATTTCCATATCCATCCCTCTAAAAACATTTTATCACTAATACATTTTTTGTCAATAAAAGGGAGATAATATTATAATATAATACAGATAAGCCCTCCACTACCTTCATTAATTATTTTTTGTAATGTTTCTTGAAGTTTCATTTGTGCCTCGTCTGGCATTCTGTATAATTTATTATGCAATCCTTCGTTTACAAGCTCATGTAAAGATTTTCCAAATATATTTGACTCCCATATTTTTTTAGGATCACTTTCAAATTCAGAAAGTAAATATTTAACTAAATCTTCTGACTGTTTCTCACTACCAACAATTGGAGAAACTTCTGTTTCTATATCTGCTCTTATCATGTGAATTGATGGAGCAGATGCTTTTAATTTAACACCATATTTATTTCCTTGTTTAACTATTTCAGGTTCTTCAAGCTTAAGCTCATCAATTCCTGGAGTTATTATTCCATAGCCTTTTATTCTTACTTCTTCCATTGCCATTGCAATTTTATCATACTCTGCTTTAGTTTGTGAGAAATTATTAAGAAGTGTAAAAATATCTGCATCAGACCTAACATCAAAATTAGAAGCTTCAGATAATATTTTATAGAATATATCTGGATTAATATTCATCTCAATTTTTACTTTTCCATCTTCCATATTAGCATCTTTTAAAGATATATTATTAAATATTTCATTATTTTTTATATCATCTAGAATACTATTTATTTCTCTTATAGAGTAGTTTTGGTCAAATCTTTCTTTTACTATACTAATAATATCTTGTTTAAGCCAATGTTCAATATCTAATATGCTAAACCAATCAGGTAAATCAAAACCTATTTCTGTTACAGGAAATTCTTCTAATACACGTTCAAAAATTTCTGTATAATTATCTTCATTCATATTCTCAATATCCATACTTATTACTCGTGAATTATATTTTTCTGCTAACTCCTTTTCTAGCTTTTTTGTCTCCTTACTATTAGGTGTAGTAGAATTTAATAATACAATATATGGTTTATTTATTTGTTTTAGTTCTCGTATTACTCTTTCTTCAGCTTCAACATAACATTCTCTATTTATATCTGTTATACTTCCATCAGTTGTTACAACTATACCAATTGTGGAATGGTCATTTATAACTTTTTTTGTACCTATTTCTGCAGCACGTGAAAAAGGTATTTCTTCTTGTGACCAAGGTGTTTTTACCATTCTTGGCATATCATTTTCTAAATGACCTACTGCTCCTTCTACTAAATAACCCACACAATCCACAAGTCTTGTCTTAAATCTAACATTATTTTCTAGACACACTTCTACAGATTCATTTGGAATAAATTTAGGCTCTGTTGTCATTATTGTTTTTCCTGATGCACTCTGTGGTAACTCATCTTGTGCTCTATCTCTTTTATACTCATTTTGAATATTAGGGATAACAAAATTTTCCATAAATCTTTTTATAAATGTAGATTTTCCTGTTCTTACTGGTCCTACAACTCCAATATATATATCACCATTTGTTCTTTTTGATATATCTTTATATATTTCTATATCCTTCATTTCCTACCTCCAAAGATAACTTTAATACAAATATATTCTAATGTTATATTTTTATGATAATAATTTGTATAAAAGCAAAAAAGTCCAATAAATTTGCTTTATTTACAAATTTATTGGACCTATATCTTATATAATAATTAGCCTATATCATATACTTCATCATAATATCCCTTTTTAAATATATGAATAACATCACATATTTCTTCTTTAAAATTATCATCTTCTTTAGGGTCTACAGATATACCATATTTTATAGAGATAATACCATCTTCATCTTCAATTGCACCCAAATCATTTTTCTTTATTAAGCTAACTATATCTTTATATTTCATAGTAATAAGATTTTCATTTAAGAAATAAAGTGCAACTTTATCTTTATACATTTCCTGGTTATATATTCCTATTCCTGTACAAAGATTCATATCATCATAATACGCATAGAATATATCATATATTTCCATTTCTTCATAATCTCTAACTTCTTTTGGCTTTCCACCAAAATATTTTCTTATTTCATCTTTACTTTGCCCAAAAAACAAAGATAATTTACTTTCTCCTTGTTCTTTTATTCCTTCATAGCTTTCGATAGTATATGCTCTATAACCTTCTGGTTCACTAACACTTATACGTTCTATTATTTCTTTAGGTTCTTCTTTTACTTGAACTTCTTCTATTTTTTTGCTTTCTTCTTTTTTATTTTTTACATTATCTTGTATACTCTTAAGTTCTTCTAGTTTTACTTTTATTCTTTGCTCAAGTATTTCTTGTTGTTTTTGTTCTTCTTCTAGTAATTGTTCTAATTCTTCTATTTCTTTTTGATTTTCATTACTAGCTTTTTCTTCTATTTTATTAGTATCTTCTTTAGGTGCTTCTGTAGGTATTTCTATCTCTATATCTATTGTCCTATCTGAAGAAAAGTTTTCTACAACATCTTTTTTTAGTTCATCTATTTTAGGTTCAGATATACTATCTTGAGTTAGTGTTTCTTCAAGTGGAACTTCTTCTATTTTCTTTTCTTTTTTATCTTTAGACTTAGATATTTTCTTAAATTCAATTATATTATCTACTGTATCTTCTGGTATATTTTCTTCTTCATTTTCAATATTTATATTAACATCATATTTTTCTTCTTGTTTTTCATCTTTAAAATAAAACTCTTTAAAAAATGCCTCTTTATTATATACGTCAATACTTAATAATGGCTCTTTTTCAAGAACATTACCATACTCATCTTTTTTTGCATTAATTTTTACTCCATATTGTTTAAAGCAAATAGAATCTGGAAATTCTATATATCCATTTTTACCTTTTCTATCGCTTATATTTACTAGAAATTCTTTAGCTTGTTTATATGTCATAGTAAATAAATCTAATGCAACATAGTCTATTGTAACTGATATTTTTTTATATTCCTCTTTTTTATTATATAATGTAACTTTTCCACATACCATATCTAAAGGTATTTGAAAATCTAGAGATTTAATAGTTTCAAAAGGATATATTACTGTTCCTTTATATTTAATATATGCAGGCTCAACAATTACCTTAAAAGTACCTTCTTCTTCATCTAATATTTTAAAAGTTACTTTTACCTTATCCTTTATACCTATTCTACTTGCTTCATTATATATTATTTTAATTATGTCTTTTTCATCTAATTCTTCTCTTTTAGCAAAGACTTTTAAATTTTCATCGCCCTTTTTATCTAAAAGATTTAAGTCTAAAAAGAACACATTACTTTCTGCTCCCATTTTACACCTCGTTTTATACTAAAATACTTTTTATTTGTTTTATACTAAGTTTTATATAATGCTTAAAACATTACGTTTAATATTATACAACATTTATGTAAATTTTTCAATATTTCAGTATATTTGTTATTTCAATTTTTATTAGTTTTTTCTAAATTTTATATTGACTTTTAATTATTATAACGATATACTATTTAATGCGGTAGCAAAATATTTGTGTTATATTTTGCAATATATTATAGTTTAAGGAGATGGAAGGAATGAAAAAGACAAAAATCGTATGTACAATTGGACCAGCCAGCCAAGAGAAAAAAATTCTAACTTCACTTGTTAAAGCTGGTATGAACGTAATGAGATTAAATTTCTCTCATGGCGATCACGAAGAACAACTTGGAAAAGTAAAAACTTTAAGAGAAATTAATGCTGAACTTGGAACAAATATAGCTTTTATGCTAGATACTAAAGGACCTGAAATTAGAACTGGTTCATTCGGTAGTGATCAAAACACAAAAATGAGCTTTACAAAAGGAGACAAAATAACTTTAACTACTAAAGAAGTTGAAGGTACAAAAGATCTTCTATATGTAAATTATGATAAGCTACCACAAGATGTTGAAGTTGGTGGACACATTTTAATTGATGATGGTTTAGTTGATCTATTAATAGACGAAATTTCTGACACTGAAATTAAATGTACTTTCCAAAATTCAGCTATTCTTAAAGGAAGACGTGGTGTAAATGTTCCTGGTGCTAAATTACAATTAAAAGCTATGACTGAAAAGGATAAAGAAGATTTAAAATTTGCAGTTGAAAATGATTTTGATTTTATAGCTGCTTCATTTATTAGAAAACCTCAAGATGTTATTGAAATGAAAGAATTTCTTGATTCTTGTGGAGAACATTCAATAAAAATAATATCTAAAATTGAAAATCAAGAAGGATTAGACAATTTTGATGAAATATTAAAAGTTACTGATGGTATAATGGTTGCTCGTGGTGATTTAGGAGTTGAAATTCCTGAAGAACAAGTACCAGCTGCACAAAAAATGATGATTAAAAAATGTATCAGTGCTGGTAAACCTGTTATAACTGCAACTCAAATGTTAGAGTCTATGCAAAAAAATCCAAGACCAACTAGAGCTGAAGTATCTGATGTAGCAAACGCTATATATGATGGTACATCTGCAATAATGCTTTCAGGAGAATCTGCTCAAGGAGATTATCCACTAAATTGTGTTGAAACAATGGCAAAAATCTCTACAGCAACTGAAAAAGAAATACACTATTGGAATAGATTTAAGAAGAATACTTTAGATGTTATTGACTTTGAAAATATAGATGTAGACTTAAAAAGAAGAGCTAACTTCTCTGTTTGCTGTTCCGCTCTATTCTCAAGTGCAGCAGCTGTAGTAGCTGTATCTGAAGACGGTGAAACTGCTTCTATACTTTCAAGCTTTAGAATTGGTTGCCCTATATATGTATTAACACCTAGTGTTAAAGCGTATAGACATATGGCTATGGAGCAAAATATCTTTCCTATTCTAATTGAAGGTGAAACAGAATTTAATTCAATATTAAATAAAGGAATAGATATTTTAAAAGAAAAAGATTGCTTAAAAGAAAACGATATAGTTGTATTAAGTGGCGGATTCTTAAATGGAAACTCTCTACAAGACCAAATAACTGGTAAAATTGTTAGAGTTTAATATGTAAAAATTTCTAAAAAATGGGGTGATTTTAACTAATTACCTTATTTTTTTGTTAATTTTACTTGATTATTTGAAATAATTATGTTAAAATATGTGAGTAATTGATTTATTCGAATTAAAAAGGAGGCTTATACAATGGCAAAATGCGAAATATGTGATAAAGAAGTAAAATATTCTCTTCAAGTTAGTCACTCTCATAGAAGAACATCTAGAACAGTTAAACCAAATGTTCAATCTGTAAAAGTTAATGTAAATGGAGCAACTAAAAAAATGAATGTTTGTACTAGATGTTTAAGAAGTGGAAAAGTTGAAAGAGCTTAATTATTTAATATGAATGCAACATTTAAAATATGGACCGCATAATAACCTAAGAAACCATTTTTTTGGTTTCTTTTTTTTACAAAAAAGAAGAGATTTCTCTCTCCTATAATCTATTTATATTCTCTCACATTTTAGATTTTAAAAATAGTTTTTAAAATCATTTTCATAAATCTTCCTGGTCTATATATTACTATCTTCATATATTATTCCTCCTTTAACAAAACAGCCATGAAATTCCAAATATAGCTATTGCTATTGCACAAATAGCTACCCATCCCCAAAAAGGAAGAATTAGGCTAACTCCTACTCCTACGCCAAATGCTAATAAAAATAGTCCTATTGTTTTTCTAAATCCACTTGTAAACACGTGCATTCCTCCTTTTTGACAAACAACATAAATTGTTGTAAAATGACTACTATATACTATGAAATAGGTGAATTATTGTGAGTAAAAAATATAAAAAGCAAACAAAAAAGCAAAGTGAAGAAATAGTTAAAATTTTAATAGATGAATATAAAGATGCAAAGTGTGGTCTAGATTTTACTACCCCTTTTTCTCTAGTTGTGGCACTTATTCTAGCTGCTCAATGTACAGATAAAAGAGTAAATGAAATTACCCCTATTTTCTTTAAAAAGTTTAAAACTATTGAAGATGTAAAAAATGCAGATATTAATGATGTAATTAAAATAGTAAGACCTTGTGGTTTTTACAAAAATAAAGCACATTCAATAGTTGAAAGTGCAAAAATAATATGTGATGACTTTAACGGTATAGTACCTGATACTATGGAAGATTTAACTAAGCTTTGTGGCATTGGTAGAAAATCTGCTAACATTATACTTCAAGAATGTTTTTCAAAAGTTGAAGGTATAGCAGTAGACACACATGTTACAAGACTATCTAGAAAGATTGGATTATCTAATGGTAAAACACAATTTGAAATTGAAAAAGAGCTTCAAAACCTTTTTGATAAAAAATATTGGAATAGAATAAATCACGTATTTGTACTTCATGGACGTGCAAAATGTATAGCAAATAGGCCAAAATGTGACGAATGTCCTATAGCCCATATATGCAAAAAGAATGACTAGGTCATTCTTTTTTTAATACTACATACATCATTTCATTAAATCCTGGAACATCATAAACTATTCCCTTCTCTACTATTTCTAAGTTATTATTAGATATTTCTTTTTCCATAGTAGCCCAATTAACTTTCCTACAGCTTGTATTTACAACTTCAATTTTACCACTTCTATGCTCTCTTGATACAACATCATAAGCCTTAGATATATCACTTGTATACTCCTCTTTACCATTTCCCATTGAGCATACTAAAGCATAGCCATCATCTTTTATGTGACTGTATATAAATTTATAAAAAGCATCTCTATCTTTATTATCTACAAGCATATGTATTACAGCAATAGAATAAATAAATTTAAACTTATCCTCTAACTTTTCTTTAACAATATCTAATACTTTAAAGTTACCTTTAGCATACTTTTCTTTGCAATACTTAATTGCCTCTTTAGATACATCTACTCCTAGTACATTATACCCATTTTTATCTAAATATATAGTATCTCTTCCCTCACCACATCCAATTTCTAATATATTATCTTTTTTAGACACTTTATATTTATTAATCATATTTTCTACTATTAAACTTGGTATATTTACTTCCCATTCTGTATTTAATTCATGTATTTTTTTATACCTTTTATCATATGCCTTATAATATTCCATATTTATCCCTCATGTATACAAAAAAATCGCTTTTACAAGCGATTATTTTTTGGTGCGGGTAAAAGGACTTGAACCTTCACGCCTCTCGGCATCGGCTTCTAAGACCGACGTGTCTGCCAATTCCACCATACCCGCGACTACGTGTATTATAATACCACACTCTACTATCTTTGTCAATACTTTTTAATAAATTTTATATTTAGTTATTTACTAATTTACATTGACAAACTTTTGTTTGTTTGATATAATTTTCAAGTACAAAAGAAAAGAGGTAAATGTATGGATTTAACTATAATTTTATCTGCTGTTATTATTGTATTACTTATAGTAATAATAGCATTACTAATTAATTTAAAAGGAAAATCATCTAACTCAGATAGTTTAAGACGTGAAATTTCTACTATGCTTATGCAAACACGTGAGGAACTTCTTACTAATATAAGTAATAAAATAGCTGAAAATGGTAATACTCAACAACTTCAACTTACTAATCTTACTAATTTAAATGAACAAAAATTAGAAAATACACGTAAGAATATGGAAGAAAAATTAGAGCTTATACGTAGAACTGTTGAAGATAGATTGCTATATATGCAAAAAGATAATGCAGATAAACTAGAAAAAATGCGTGTTACAGTAGATGAAAAACTTCAAGGAACCCTAGAGCAAAGACTTGGTGAATCATTTAAAGTAGTAAATGATAGACTTGAATCTGTATATAAAGGACTTGGTGAAATGCAAACTTTAGCACAAGGAGTTGGAGATTTAAAGAAAATCTTTACTAATGTAAAAGCTCGTGGTACTTGGGGTGAAATTGAACTTGGAAATATACTACAAGAATACTTAACTCAAGACCAATACTTATGTAGTGCTAAAACTAAACCTAACGCTACAGAATTTGTAGAATTTGCAATTAAACTACCTGGTAAAACTGATGGACAAAATGTACTTCTACCAGTTGACTCAAAGTTTCCTGTTGAAGATTATAAACGACTTGTTGATGCTCAAGATATTGGAGATATTGATGCAATTAATGCTGCTAGAAAAAGTCTTGAAAATTCAGTTAAACTATTTGCAAAAGATATTCATGATAAATATATAGAAACACCATATACAACAGATTTCGGAATTATGTTCTTACCTACTGAGAGTTTATATTGTGAAATAGTAAAAAACACTGCTTTAATTGAAACACTTACTCAAAAATATAGAGTTATTGTTTCAGGTCCTAATACTTTTGTAGCATTACTTAATAGTTTACAAATGGGATTTAGAACACTAGCTATTGAGAAAAGATCTAGTGAAGTTTGGAAATTACTTGGTGGCGTAAAATCTGAATTTGAAAAATTTGGTGAATTACTAGATAAAACAAATAAAAAGCTTCAAGAAATTAGTAATACAATGGAACGTGCTAGTGCTAAGACTAGAACTATACAAAGAAAATTAAAAAATGTAGAAGCATTACCTATTGGCGATGAAAATGAATTTTATGGAAATGATTTGGTAGATGCTCTACCTTCTTCAGAAGATATAATTGATGATGAAAATTACTCTGTAAACGATAATACAGCTGAAGATTCACAAGACTAGGAAAATCCTAGTCTTGTTTGACATTTAGCCCTATTTATTATATAATATGCGTATTGCAACTATGCAATTTAATAATAAGGAGAAGTGATTTTTAATGAATAAAGTAAAAGCTATTGTTCTTGCGGGAGGTAAAGGTACTAGAATGAAATCTAATCTTCCAAAAGTGCTACATAAAGTATACGACAGATGTATTATAGATTACGTTTGTGATGCTTGTGAAAATGCTAATGTAAATGATATTTATGTAATAGTAGGACATAAACATGAAGAAGTTGAAAAAAGATTAAGCACTAGAGAAAATGTAAAATGTATTCTTCAAAAAGAACAACTTGGTACAGGTCATGCTGCTATGCAAGCTGAAGAATATATAGAAGATGATGATCTTGTATTAATAGTAAATGGAGATATGCCACTTATATCACCATATACGATAACTTCATTTATATCTTTCCTTGAAATGGGAAATTATGACGGCGCACTTGTTTCAGCCGTATTTGATCAAACACCAGCTTATGGTAGAATTGTAAGAAACTCTCATGGTAATCTTTCAAAGATAGTTGAACAAAAAGACTGTAATGAAGATGAACTTGCAATAAAAGAAGTTAATATTGGTCTTTACTGCTTTAAAGGTAAATATTTAAAAGAAAGTTTTGCAAAATTAGATAATAAAAATGCACAAAAAGAATATTACATTACCGATGTACCATATTATATAATCGAAAAAGGTGGTAGAGTTGGTGTATATGTAATACAAAACTCAGATGAAGCACAAGGTGTAAACTCAAGAAATGACCTTTCAATAGTTACTAAAACACTTTTAAGAGATAATCGTACAAAACACATGGATAATGGTGTTACATTAATTGATCCAGATAATACATATATCTCTCTTGATGTTTCAATTGGAAAGGATACTATTATCTATCCAGGTACAAATATTCAAGGTGAAACTATAATAGGTGAAAATTGTGTTATTGGTCCAAACTCAACTATTATATCTTCTTCTATTGGAGATAACACAAAAATAGAGAGCTCAAAAGTAGATAGAGCATCTATTGGAAGTAATTGTAATATAGGACCATTTACTAATGTATTAAAAAATACTTATGTAAAAGATAACACTACTATATCTGCTCTTAATGAGTATAGTAATAAATAGAAAAGAGGTATTTTATATGGATAAATTAAAATTAGATTATTATTTTGAGCATATGGATGAATTCGAACATAAAGAAGTATTTAAAGATTGTACATATCCATGGGAAGCTTTAGCAAACGTAACTCCCCTACTTCAAGAATTAGTAGAAAAGGATAATGTAAAAATAAACAATGGTACTTTAGGTGAATTTGTATCTATAGAAGGAAATTATATAATTGGTGAAGGTACTCAAATTCATGCAAATGTTAGTATTGAAGGACCAGTTATAATTGGTAAAAATTGTACTATTCAATCTGGTGCATTAATTAGACCAGGATGTATTATTGGAGATAACTGTGTTATAGGACATGGTGCTGAAATTAAACATAGTATAATTCAAAATAAGGCAAAAGTACAAAGTATGACTTTTGCTGGAGATAGTATAATTGGTAAATCTACTAGAATTGGTTCAGGTACTATACTTGCTAATAGAAGATTTGACCAAAAAAATATTACTGTAAAAAATTCAGTTGGAGAAAAAGTAGATGTAGGAACTGATTTCTTTGGTGCAATTATTGGAGATAACACTAGACTTGGTGCTAACTCTACTACTTTACCAGGCTCTTTTATTGGAGCTTATACTTGGATACTTCCTACTGTACAAATTAGAGGATTTGTTCCATCAGAAAAAAGAATATTCCCTGTTACATCTACTAGAGTTGAAGATAATCCAAGATTAGAATTAAAATAATAATTATAAATGCTGTAACTTATTGTTACAGTATTTTTTTATACTTTTGTCGATTTACTTGTATATTTTTTCTCTTTATTATAAAATTTAATTATTACGGAGGTATATATGAATTACCTAGAAAAATTTAAAGAGAAATGTAAATTAACTGATGATTTTATAGAGAAAATAGATTTTTTATTCGAAAAACTTGTAAGCTTTGGGTACGTAGATAGTATTAATATAAATAAGCTAGCAAAAAGATTATATAATAACGTAAATGCTGTTTTTCTAAGTTCAGATAAAACTTATGATTATAAAACAGGATATTATGATGCTATAACTAAAGAATTATATATTAAAGATATAAATGATCTTGAATCATTATTTTTACGTATAGTATATGCTATTACTACAACACCTAAAAAACAAGATGCATATAATGTTGGATACTCTACTACTTTCCTTTCAAAGCTTAATTATAAACAAGAACATAAAAACTATGGTTTTAATAGAGCTGTTGTTTCTAATCTTGTTTGTAGATTGTTATATACAGAGCCTACTACACTAAGTATAGTACCAACTTATAGGACATATACAAATGACTTTTTAGGAAATGGTATTACTACAGATAATAATATATATTTCTTAGAAGGACAAATTTTAAAACAACTTTGCTTTTCTTTAAATATTCAAGAAGAAGATTTATATTATCATTTATTTATTAACCCATCTTCATATTTAAAGAGAATTTTAGCAAAATGCAAAGTAGAAAATCCTGATTTATTACTTGCTATTTTTGATAAAGCTAGTAAAAACTATTCTAATTATAATAAATTACTATACTTTAATAAAATACTAGATGACAACTATATTGCTAGTAAAAAAGTTCTACCTAATGAAGATGTCGACGAAAAACTTCTTAAAGAACGTGATTCTATACTTTATCAAATATCTAAAATAATACAAGAAATTAAACCTGAAACTGAAGATGATGAATTAGAAGATGTTTCTTTAAGTTTAAATGAAACTATTAACGAACTTGAAGAAAATATTATAAATGATGTTATTAATATTCAAAATATTCTTGTTGATACATTACTTATTTCTGAGAATAGATACTCACCTATCTTATTTACAATTAAACAAAAAGAGTTATCTAAACTATTAATATTTAAAAATGATAAACTAGATGATAATATATATAATACAATTACATATAAGGTACTTAATACTTTTGAAAGTAGTTCTTCTAATTTAATAGAAAAAATGAAATATAGTATAGTCTCAGAAGTACTATCATCAGAAAAATATACAAAAATATATGATAGTATGGAGTTCTATAGATTAACCAACCTAGATTTGAGCGAAAATACAGAAATTATGGCTTTATCTGTCGATGGTACATTCTTACAACTATTAAAGATAAATAACCTAAATTTGCCATTTAAAGCGTTAGAAAACAATACTGAAATAATTAAGATAGATAACTTAAAATTTCTACTTAATAGTCCACTTTCTATAAAATCTACTCAAAATATTGAAAAGATTTACACTTACATTAAAAATAATCATGAAAAATATAAAACTATAGAAATTGAGAAACTATTTATTACTAATGTAGAAAACACTACTTTAGTTCTAGTTATAACAGACTATGATTTTGATATTTTTAAAATGGATATTAAAAGCGATGATACAATAGAATGTAGTAAAGTTGCGTTATCTGAAAAATATGAGATATTTAATGTTTCAAATGTATCTTATACAAATAAAAAGTATAAAAATCAAGTAACTGAAACATCAAAAATATTTGGAAAAATATAATCCTAGAATTTGAAGTGAACCTACCTATTTAGGTTCACTTCAAATTCTAGGATTTTTTATTTACTATACTTATTGCTAGACCATCACCTATCTTAATTAATGTAGAATCTAGTCTTTTATCTTCTTTCATAATTTTCAAATACTCTCTTAATCTATTAGTTGCTGTTCTATGCTTATGTTCATTATAATCAGATAAAGTTCTTCCTCTATATAACATATTATCTGCAATAATTATACCACCTACTTTTGTAAGTCTTATTGCTTCTTCTAAAAATACTAAGTATTGTCCTTTTGCAGCATCAATGAAAACTATATCATATTGCTCACTATCTGGTATTTGTTTCATATACTCTGTTGCATCAGCATATACAACTTCTATTTTATCTTCCAAATTCATACTACTTATATTTTCCATCGCTTTATTATACATACTCTCTTTTATCTCTACAGTTTTTATCTTTGCATTTTCTCCATATAAGTATTTTGAAAAATTAATAGCTGAATATCCTACTGCTGTTCCAATTTCTAGTATTTTATTAGGCTTTTTTATCTTTAAGATTGTTAATATTAAGTCTAAAGACTCATCTTCTATAATAGGTACATGATTATTAAGTGCTTCTTCTTTTATATTTTTAAGAATTTCTTCTTTATCCAATATGTTCATCTCCATTATATTCTAATTTTATCTAGCAAATCTTCTTTATTATCATTATTATACAATATTCCATGTAGAACTTCTAATGACTTTATATTAAATTTTCTTTCTTTCATTAAATCTGTTATAGTACCTAATGTATGAACACCTTCCACTGTTTTTACAGACATTTCTTCAAAAGCTTCACTCATTGTATAGCCTTTTCCAATATATGTACCAAAAGTAAAGTTTCTACTCTTTTGGCTCATACAAGTAAGTAGCATATCTCCAAGACCAGCAAAAGTAAATATAGTTTCTCTTTTTCCACCAAGTGAAACTATTACATCACCTAAGTCTTTTACAAGGCAAGCTAAACAACTAGCTTTATATGAGTCAGACATTTCCATACCGTTAAGCATTCCCATAAAGATTGCAAATACATTCTTTAATGCTGATGATACTTGTACTCCTATTATATCGTCACATACATTAACAACAATTCCATTTTCAAATTGCTCTTTTACAATCTTTGCTACTTCTATGTTATCACTTGCAATATCAAAACCAGTTTTTGCACCATTTGCAATTTCAATAGCAAATGATGGTCCTGATATCATACAAATATTTTCATTTTTTGTAGCTTTATATAATATTTGACTCATTAATAAATTAGTTTTTGGCTCAATTCCTTTAGATACTACACATATAATTTGCTCTTTTTTTACGTACATTGCTACTTCTTCAGATACTTGTCTTACAGCAGCAGTAGGAACTGCAAGTATTACTATACTAGCATCCTTCATACATTTAGATAAATTCATTGTAATTTCTATTTCATCAGGTATTTTTACGCCTGGTAATACACTAGGATTTTCCCTATTTTTTACTACTACATCTGTTTCATCTCTAAATTTAGACCACATCATTATCTGATTATCTTTATTTTTATTAAAGATTCTAGCAAGTGCAATTGCGTATGCACCTACTCCAAGTATTGCTATTTTCATTATTTAACCTCTTTCTTATCTTTTGTATCAACTTTTATATGAACATCTCTTAATTGTTCATCTGTTACAAAGTTTGGAGCTTGCATTAGTAAATCTCTTGCTTTACTATTTTTAGGAAATGCTATTACTTCTCTAATATTTGTTTCACCTAAAAGTAACATCATCATTCTATCAAGTCCAGGAGCAGCACCTGCATGTGG
>CANRAK010000015.1 GCA_947628575.1 uncultured Clostridia bacterium
AGTTTATTCTATCTAAATTATCTTTATCAACTATAATAATACATTCATCATCTTTTATATTACTATAATCAAAATAAATTTTAAAACGTATCAAAGTATTTATAAATCTTTTAAAATCTTTACCTTTAATACGTAATTTATAATAATCTTTAATCATGAAAATCTACCTCTATTTTTTTTATTTTTCCAGAAAGTAATGCCTCACCTTCTATTAATTTCATTAGAGCTAAATCTTCACCATAAACAAAAACTTTACCTTCACTTGTCAAAATACTAATTTCCATATCACTAACTGATAACATCTCTTCATAATTTATAACATGTAATTTATCAGAATATAAAGTAAGTCTAAATTTTTTATCAAGTAAATAACCAGACAATTTTTTCAACATAGTTATCACCTTATTTTAAAATATGAAAAAAGAAGACTATTTAGTCCTCTAATCTATCAAAAGTAACACATCCTAATTTTCCATTTCTTAAATCTTGAATAACTATATTAGATACCCTATCATAGTCTGCAACTCCACCTTTAGTAATAGCACCACGCCTTTGAGCAATTAAATCATATGCTTCTATAAAATCCTCATCTAACTCTCCTATCCCATATCTATTTAAAAGCTCTTCTGGATATAACTCATACATCTTTTTTACATGTTATTTTACAACTTCTACATCTAAATCTAAATGTTCACCGTTTATATTAGTATCTGTATATGTTGATTTTTCTTCATTATATACTACTCTATCTGCTAATGTTTCACGTTTTATATCTTCTTCATATTTTTTTACTACTTGCTCTAGTAGTTCGTTTTTTGCAACATATAGATTTATTCTATCTAGTACTTCAAAGCCTTTATCTTTTCTCATATTTTGTACTTTAGAAAGTATTTCTCTTAAATATCCTTCTTCTTTTAACTCTGGTGTTATATGTGTATCTAAAATTACACCTATTTCTCCTTCACCTGCAAAAGCAAATCCTTCTTTTCCTTGCATCATAATTAATAGATTATTTGCATCAAGTACTATTTCTGTACCGTCATCCATCATTATTGCTTCAACTTTTCCATCTTTTATCTTACTTGCAAGTTCCATCTGATTTCTTTTAGATATTTCTTCTCTAATTTTTGGTATATATTTTCCATATTCTCTACCAAGTACAGGTAAGTTTGGCTTAATATCAAAATTAACATATTCAGCCATTTCTGCTCCAAGTACAACTTCTTTAACATTTAGTTCTTCTTTTACTATATTACCATAATACTCTGGTAATGTATCAACAGAAATTAGCATTTCAGAAAGTGGTTGTCTGTTTTTGATATTTTCAGAATTTCTTGCACTTCTACCAAGTTTTACTATCTTATATGCAAGACTCATTTCATCTTCTAATTTTTTATCTATTTCATTTTCATTTACTTCTGGCCAATAGCATAAATGTACACTTTCAGGTGCCTCTTTATCTAAACCACATACTAGATTTTGATATATTTCTTCAGTTATAAATGGAACAAAAGGTGCTGCTACTTTTACCATTGTTGTAAGTACTCTATAAAGTGTTACATAAGCACCTATTTTTTCATCATCTAACTCTTTACCCCAAAATCTTTCTCTATTTCTTCTTACATACCAATTTGAAAGCTCATCTGTAAATTCTTCAATATCATTTCCAGCACCAGTTATATCATAAGCTTCTAATTTTTCATCTACAGATTTTACTAATGTATTTAATTTAGAAATTATCCATTTATCCATTATATTTTTAGATACATATCCTTTATATTCTAATGGATTAAATTTATCTATTTCTGCATATAGTACATAGAAAGAATATACATTCCATAAAGTACTTAAAAATCCTCTTTGACTTTCTTGTACATTTTCTATAGATAGACGAGAAGATAACCAAGGTGCACTACCAGTATAAAAATACCATCTAGTTGCATCTGCTCCAACTGTATCAAGAAGTACAAGTGGATCTACACCATTCTTTTTAGACTTAGACATCTTCTGTCCTTTACCATCTAATACATGTCCTAAAACTATACAGTTTTCAAAAGGAGTTACATTAAATAGTGCTGTTCCTAAAGCTGTTAATGTATAGAACCATCCTCTTGTTTGGTCAATAGCTTCAGATATATATTGTGCAGGGAAGTTATTTTTAAACATATCTTCATTTTCAAATGGATAATGCCATTGTGCAAAAGGCATTGAACCAGAATCAAACCAACAGTCAATAACTTCTTTTGCTCTGTGCATTGTTTTTCCACACTTTGGACATTTTAAATGTACATCATCAATATATGGTTTATGTAGTTCTATATCTTCTGGTACATCTATACCTTTTTCTTTTAGTTCTGCTACACTACCAATACACTCTTGATGTCCACAGTTTTCATCTTCACAAGTCCAAATTGGAAGTGGTGTACCCCAATATCTATCTCTTGAAATTCCCCAGTCTATAACATTTTCTAAGAAGTTTCCAAATCTACCTTTTTTAATAGTCTCAGGATACCAATTAACTTTATCGTTATTAGCTACTAGCTCATCTCTTAATTTACTCATAGCTACAAACCAGCTTGCTTTTGGATAATATAGTAATGGTGTATCACATCTCCAGCAATGTGGATATGAGTGTTCAACTTTTAATTTAGAGAATAATTTATTTTCTTCTTTTAGCCATTCACATATATCTTCATTACAATCTCTAACGAATCTACCTTTCCAAGGTTCAACTTCATCTACAAATTTTCCATCTTTATCTACTAAGTTTACAAATGTAATACCATTTTGTTTAGATACTATACTATCATCTTCACCATAAGCAGGTGCAATATGAACTATACCAGTACCATCAGTAAGCGTTACATAATCTCCATGTATTACTTCAAAAGCTTTTCCTTCTACTTTTGCAAATGGTATTAATTGCTCATATTTAGTTCCTAATAATTCTGTACCTTTATATGAATTTAATATTTCATATTCCATATCTTTAAGTACAGTTGGTACTAATTCTTTAGCAAGTACATATACTTCATATTTTGGTTCTTCTTCAGTTCCAACATTTACTTTTACATCTGCATATTCATAAGCTTTATTTACACATAATGCTAAGTTTGATGGTAAAGTCCAAGGTGTAGTAGTCCAAGCTAAAATATACTTATCTTCATCTACAACTTTAAATTTTGCAACACAAGTTAAGTCTTTTACATCTTTATATCCTTGTGCAACTTCATGTGAAGATAAAGCTGTACCACATCTAGGACAATATGGCATTACTTTATGACCTTCATATAGTAATCCTTTATTCCATAATTCTTTTAAAGCCCACCATACTGACTCTATATAATCGTTATAATATGTTACGTATGGTTTATCCATATCTACCCAAAAGCCTACTTTATTTGTCATTTCTTCCCATATATGAACATATTTAAATACACTTTCTTTACATTCTTTAACAAATTTTTCAACACCGTATTCTTCAATTTGTTCTTTTCCAGATATTCCAAGTTTTTTCTCTATTTCTAGTTCTACAGGTAATCCGTGAGTATCCCATCCAGCTTTTCTTATTACTTTATACCCCTTCATTACCTTATATCTTGGAACAATATCTTTCATAACTCTAGTTAAGATATGTCCAGCATGAGGCATTCCATTAGCTGTTGGTGGTCCATCATAGAAAGTAAAATATCTTTTTCCATTATTCATATCAAAATTTTTATTTATAATATTTTTATCTTTCCATACCTTTGCTACGTCTTGTTCCATACCAACAAAGCCATTTTCTTTTAATTCAACTTTTTTATACATAAAACTTCTCCTTTCTTGCACTAAATAATATGAAAAAAATCGCACATACCTGTATATAAGGAATGTACGATTATATTAACAAAATATAATATACACAAAATAATAACCACCTTAATATACAACATACCAACATATGTGCCCTTTATAACGTAAGGAATACGGCAAATCTTACTATTAGTTCAGATAGCAACTCGGAGGTGATTTTCACAATAGACTATTTTAGAAGGGCTTTCACCATCCCCTACTCGCTTAGTATTTCATCTACTGTTACTCTTCCTCGTCACAGTTTTTATAATTATTATTTAGTTTAATTTCTACGACAACTATTATAACATATTAAGAAAATATTGTAAATAGGTAATTTTACATTTATTATTTAAACAAATATAACCTACTGTTTTTATCCAGTAGGTTATATTTTATATTAATAGCAAGAGCTATATCCGTTATAATCATAATAACTATTATTTGAACAGCTACATTGATTATTTTGAGAGCCTGATTGGCAGCATTGATTAGAATTATTTGATTGTTGATTGTTATTGCAGCAGCAACAGCATTTACAGCAACAACAACAGCAATTATTTCTGTTCCAATTATTACCACCATTATTACAATTGCACATATTTCCTCCTTCATATAATAGTGTTTTCACACTACTATATTATATGAGTATGTCCATCTATTGTTACAAGCTATTTTATCTTTTTTATACTTCTTCTTAACATTTTTATCTGCTCTGTTTCGTCAAAAATGGCCTTTTTACTGACTTTTAGTATGTCGTCATGATTTATTTCATACCAATCTATAACATAGCCACAATCAAAGCAAATTTCGCGTACAAGTTCACGTATAGTTCTGCCATTTCCTTCTCTAAAAGGATGTAGTACATTTAGTTCTGTCATAATGTACGATATTTTCTTTACAAACTCATTAAAAGGCATTTTTTTCATTTCAGGAATATTGATGTTATCAAAAATAGTTTTGATATTTTCTTCAATATATTGAAATTCTGAAAATCTAAAATTCTCTTTTGTTATATTTTCTAATCTATACTCACCAGCAAAAAAGAATATATCTTCAAATAAATATTTATGTATAAATTTTAATCTTTCTGGTGTATATTCTTTTGGTATATTTGCTGTACTTATTGTTGCAATTTTAAATGCTACTATTCTTGTTTCATACTCTTTTAAAAGTTCTTCATCTTTTATATCTAGTTTGTTTTTTAATATATCTGTTCCCTTATATGTATATCTTGAATTAATAGCATCATACATTGCTTTGATTAATTTTAGATATCATATCTTTTTTTATGATATCTACACCTTCTTGTGCAGTAATTTCATTATTTAAAAATTGATTTATAAGGGAAATATCTTTATCTTGAAGGAATAATCCTTCTATTGCCATAGTAGCTTTAACATTTTCAAGAATTTTATCATTTTCCAACATATACCTTCACATCCTTTATATTTTTGATAGAGTATCTTTCATTCTTTCTATTACTTTATCTTTTCCTAAAAGTTGCATTATACTATATATATCTGGTGTATTCTTTTTATTAGTAACAGCCATTCTTACTATTGAAGAAAAATCTGCTATACTTCCAATATATTTTTCTGGTTCAGCTTTATACTCTTTCATATTTACACAAAATCCTAGTTTTTGTGCTGTGTCTTTCATTCTAGCAAACCATTCATCTTTTGTATCTTCTTCATTATACACATTAATATATTCTTCTAATGATTTTCTAATAATATCTTTTGTTATTGTATTTTTTTCTTCTGTTAATGAAGTTATTATATAGCCTTTATCTTCAAGTTCTTTTTGATATATATCATCAAAAAAGTATCTAAATGTATCTTCAACATCTTCCCATTTATATATGTCTTTTCTTATCTTTTGAGTGTTATCTCTTTCAAGTCCAAATACTTTTCTAGAATAATCTAAATCTTTAGATATAATATCATAAAAATCTTTACTATATTCTTTTGACCAAGCAAGTACTCTATCTAGTACTTCATCTCCACTCATTTTAGCTATTTCTTCTTTGCATAAGTCATTAAGTTTTGGCATATCTAAAAGTGACCCTGCTGAGCTCATCTTATTTAGCTTAAACTCAAAGTCCATATAATTTTTATCTTTGTTTTTAGATTTCCACATTTCATAATCTGAATTTAAGATAGTCATTAAGTACTCATTAACACCTTCAGGTGGATAACCTGCTTTAATGAAATATGATACTGCTGACTCTTTATCTTTTCTTTTACTTAATTTTCTTTTGCTATTTCCATCTTTTATCATTATTAATGGTGTATGTATATACTGTGGTGCTTTAAAGCCCATAGCTTCAAATAAGTCTAAGTGAATTGGTGTTGATGGTAACCATTCTTCTCCTCTTACCACATGTGTTGTTCTCATAAAATGATCATCACAAACATGAGCAAAGTGATATGTTGGTAATCCATCAGATTTTATTATAACTACATCTTGGTCGTTTTCTGCCATTTCTATCTTACCACGTGCAGCATCTACAAAAGATATTTTTCTCATATGTGAACCATTAGATCTAAATCTTAAAATGAATTTTTCACCATTTTTTACTCTTTCTATTGATTCATCTATTGAGATATTTCTACATTTTGCATAAACACCATAATATCCAGGTACTATTTTATTTGCTTCCTGCATTTGACGTGTTTTTTCCATCATCTCTGGAGTACAAAAACATGGATAAGCAAGCCCTTTTTCTACAAGATGTTTAGCACATACCCTGTATATATCTTTTCTTTTACTTTGAATGTATGGTCCATAAAATCCAACTTGTTTATCTTCTGCAAGAACACCTTCATCTGGTTCAAGGCCAAAATGTTTTAACTCTTCAGTAAACATTTTTACACTACCTGCAACTTCTCTTTTTTGGTCTGTATCTTCTACTCTTAGATAGTATACTCCATCAGTTTGTGAAGCTAATTTTTTATGTACCATCGCTTGATATAAACTACCTGTATGCATAAATCCAGTTGGAGATGGTGCTATTCTTGTTACAATAGCGCCCTCTTTTAAAGTATTTCTTTCTGGATATTTAATTTCTAAGTCATCTACTGTTTCATCTACATCTGGAAATATTAAATATGCAAGTTCATAGCACTTTCTTTCGTAATCTTTATCCATTTCCATAAAATCTACTCCTTTATTATTATTTTCTGTCCATATCTACATCCATTAGTATAGGAAGTATCATAGGTTGTCTTTTAGTTCTGCTATATATGTATCTAATTAAAATTTCTCTTAATTTAGATTTTATTACTGACCATTCTCTTATTCCTTGTTCTTGACATTTATCTAGCTCTTTTTTAGCTACTTCTTTTATTTCGTCAATTAAAGGTTCATTTTCTCTTACATATACAAAACCACGAGTTACAATATCTGGTCCTGATACAACTTTAGCTGTTTTTCTGTCTAAAGATATAACTACTATTATCATACCATTTTCAGATAGTAATTGTCTATCTCTTAATACAATATTTCCTACATCTCCAACACCAAGTCCATCAACAAGTACAATACCAGATGTTACTTGTGTAGTCATCTTAGCACTATTTTTATCTATTTCTAGAATTCTACCATTTTCCATTATGAATATATTTTCTTTTGGTATACCTGTATCTACTGCAAGTTGACCATGTTGTTTTAAAAATCTATACTCACCATGTACTGGCATAAAATATTTAGGTCTTACTAAACTTAGCATAAGCTTTAACTCTTCTTGACAAGCGTGTCCAGAAACGTGAACATCTGCAATTTGATTATATATTACTTCTGCACCTAATTTTTCTAGCTCATCTATTACTCTACCTATAGATTTCTCATTACCAGGTATAGCAGATGATGAGAATATTATCATATCATCTGGTGTTACTTGAACTTTCTTATGCTCACCGACAGACATACGTGATAATGCAGCCATAGGCTCACCTTGTGAACCAGTAGTTATAATTACTAATTGTTCAGGATTATATAGATTTATTTTATCTACATCTATTATTGTTCCTTCTGGAGCATTTAAGTAACCTAACTCTTGTGATACACTTAGTACATTAACCATACTACGTCCTACAACAGCTACTTTTCTTTTAAATTTTACTGCTGAGTTTATTATTTGTTGCATTCTATGAACATTTGATGCAAATGTAGCAACTATTATTCTCTTATTACAATTTGTAAATAGTTTATCAAACTCTTTACCTACACTTCTTTCAGACATAGTATGACCTGGTCTTTGAACATTAGTACTGTCAGATAATAGTAATGTTACTCCTTCTTTACCAAGTTCTGCTAATCTTTGTAAATCAATATATCCACCATCAATAGGTGTATAGTCTACTTTAAAATCACCAGTATGTAATACGGTTCCAACTGGTGTAGTTATAGCAATTGCCATTGAGTCTGCTATAGAGTGTGTTACTCTAATAAATTCAACTTTAAATTTTCCGAATTTTAACACTTGTCTAGGCTCTATAGTAACTAATTTTGTTGTTTTATCTAGGTTATGTTCTGCAAGTTTTACTTTTATTAGCCCTAAAGCTAATTTACTTCCATATACTGGAACATTTATCTTTTTAAGAAAATATGGTATAGCACCAATATGATCTTCATGTCCGTGTGTAATTAAGACTGCTTTTACTTTATCTTTATTTTTCTCAAGATATGATATATCTGGTATAACAATATCTACACCTAACATTTCATCTTCTGGAAATGCAAGTCCACAGTCTACTACTATTATTTCATTTTCATATTCAAAAACAGTTAAGTTTTTACCTATTTCATTTAATCCACCTAAAGGAATTATCTTTAGTTTAGATTTTGCAAATACACTGCTTTTAGTTTTCTTTTCAGTTTTAGGCTCTTCTTCTGAGCTTATATTCTCAATTATAATTTCCTCATTTTTTGAATTCATTAATTTTTCTTTTGTATCTTTTTTTAATTTGCTTGTTATTTTTTTTGTTTTATCTGCACTACTAGTAGTTTTTCTTTTTCTAGTAGTCTTTTTGCTTTTGTTATTTTCTTCTTCCATTAAATCTCTCCTATCTTTATATAATTTTCAATTTACAAAACATAACTTTTTTAACCCGTACAATTTATTTTTTAGCATAAATGCTATAATTCTTCCTATCAACTAGGAACACTATCACGTAATAAGACAAATAATATTATACCATAATTATTGCTAAAAGTCAATTTATACAATGATACTATTATTACTTATATTAATGACTATTTCCTTACTTTTATTATTTTATATTTTAAATATAATATTACACAAAGATTTCAGTTTTTTTATTGCTATGTTAAATATTTTGTCAAAATATTATATTTTTATTTAAATTAATGAAATTAAGAAATATATATAGTAGAATTAAGTCATAGATACTCACGTGTCTTCAATTTTACTATTAATATAAATTAATAGTTTTAGTGAGTATCAATTATTTCCTTTCTCAAAATCATTTTATACTAAATTAATTTGTTTTATACGCAAGAAGAGATGTAAAAAATTACATCTCTTTTATTTTTACTACTTCATAGTTAGTAAAACTTAAATCTGAATACTTAAATTCAATTCCTTTGTCTACTAAATATGTATAACCTTCTGGAATCTCATATTCAAATTCAAATGTAGTGTTGGCTTTTATTATTAAGCCCTCAAAAAAACATCCTGAATATTCAATAGTTGCTTGTTTGATTACGTTATTTTTATCTTCAAAGTCTAATGCAATTTGATTTGGATAAATGTCATTATTGCTATTGTTTGTTATAATTCCTTTTATTTTATTTCCTTCTACATTTAGTTTTAAGCTTAAATTTTCATTGGAATCTAAAACATAGCTAACTGACACAATACTTAAGTTTATTTCTGCTTCGTCACTTGATGCAGTTATAACGTACATTTCTCCTTCTTGTACATTATATAACTCATAAGTTCCTTTTCCAAAAGTAAAAGTAACTTTCTCTAAAGTTGCATTACTTTTTACTACTACTTCATATAATTCTGCTTTAAATAATTCATAGTATTTCTTTTGGTAGCTAACAACTTCTAACTCTTGCTTTTTTTGAGTTTCTTTTACTTCTGTTCTTTCAACAGTTGCGCTTTCTTTAAACTCACCTATTGCACTTCCCATCTTGCTTTCTTCTTTTTGTTTATTGTTTGCAAGTAACGAATAGACAACTCCTACAGCAATAACGCCACAAACCACTCCTAGAGTAACCTTTTTGATATTCATTATATCCCTCCCATTTTAAAAGACGATGATAATATTAACGTGCAATTGCTTGTCTTTTCTAATATCAAAACTAGTTTAATTATACCATTTTTAAAAGATTATGTCAACTTTTGAAGAAAAAGGCATAAAAAATAAGCAAGCTAATATTGCCTGCTTACTTTATTTTTTTATTATTTTATATTAAAGAATACTTTTTCACCTTTATATTGAGCTGAAGAACCTAACTCTTCTTCTATTCTCATTAATTGGTTATACTTACATACTCTATCTGTTCTTGATGGAGCACCTGTCTTAATTTGTCCAGCATTCATTGCAACAACTAAATCTGCTATTGTAGTATCTTCTGTTTCACCAGATCTATGAGATACAACTGCTGTATATCCTGCCCTATTTGCCATTTTTATTGCATCTAGAGTTTCAGTAATTGTTCCAATTTGGTTTAGTTTAATTAGGATAGAATTTGCAACACCTAATTTAATTCCTTTTTCTAGTCTTTCAGTGTTAGTAACAAATAGGTCGTCACCTACTAACTGTACTTTACCACCAAGTTTTTCAGTAAGAAGTTTCCAACCATCCCAGTCTTCTTCTGCTAAAACATCTTCAAGAGAAATAATTGGATATTTTTCAATCATATCTTCCCAGAAAGCAACCATTTCTTCTCTAGTGTACATTTTATCTGTTTTCCAGAAATAGTAGCATCCTTCTTTACCAGCCTTTTTAGCTTCATCATACATTTCTGTAGCAGCAGCATCAATAGCTAGTTTAAAGTCTACACCTGGTTTATATCCAGCTTTTTCTATAGCTTCAACAATAAATTGGAAAGCTTGTTCATCTGAAGATAAGTTTGGAGCAAATCCACCTTCATCTCCTACTGATGTAGCATATCCAGCAGCTTTTAATACAGCTTTTAAGTTATGGAATACTTCTGCACACATTCTTAATGCCTCTTTAAAGCTGTCTGCACCTACTGGCATAATCATGAATTCTTGTATATTTACAGTGTTGTCTGCATGTTTTCCACCATTTAAAATGTTCATCATTGGAACAGGTAATTCTTTTGCATTAACTCCACCAAGATAATTGTATAGGCTTACACCTAATGCTTCAGCAGCTGCTCTTGCTACTGCCATTGATACACCAAGTATAGCATTTGCACCTAATTTTCCTTTATTAGGTGTACCATCAAGTGCTATCATAGCCTCATCAATTTCAACTTGATCTAAAGCGTTCATACCTTCAATTTCAGGTGCAATAATATCATTTACATTATCTACTGCTTTTTGTGTTCCTTTTCCTAAATATCTAGACTTATCTCCATCTCTTAATTCTACAGCCTCAAAAGCTCCTGTTGATGCGCCAGATGGAACTGCTGCACGTCCAATAAATCCACCTTCTACTATAGCCTCTACTTCTACTGTTGGATTTCCTCTTGAGTCTAAAATCTCTCTTGCATAAATTGATTCAATTTGTAAGTATTGTTTCATTTAAAATTCCTCCCTTAAATTTTATATAAACTACATAATATCACGTAGTTTTTGCTTTCTTTGTCTTTCTTCAGCTCTTTGAAGCAATTCATTTTTTCTTTTTTGGTATTTTTCTTCAATTTCTTTTTTATATTCTTTATTAGTTATATTTTTCTCTACTCGTTCATATTCAGATATTCTTTTTCTAAGCTCGTAATCTGGTATAGAGAATTTATTATCTTCAATATAATACTCAAGTTCAGCTTTATATAATTCATCTTGCTCTATATCTTCTGTATATTCTTCTAAAATATCTTCAGATTTTTCTTGTTCTTTATGAACTTTAAGTATACCATCAGATAAGTCAAATATTGTCTTTCTAAAGTCTAGCCAATCTATATCTAGATTTTTTCCATATCTTTTTATTATATTTCTAGACATATATGTAAATAATGCAACAAATCTTTTTGCAGTGATTTCTCCAGAAAAAAGTCTCTCTTTTAAATCTTCTGCTAATTCTTTTAAATCATCTTTCATTTGTTCTATTTTTCTTTTCTTTTTTCTATTTTCTTTTGCTTCTTGTTCTTTTTCTTTTTTCTCTTGTTTCTTTTTAGTAATAGCTTCATATTTTTCTTTTTCTATTGTTTCAAAAGGGACTTTCTTACCACAATTTGGGCACTTAACTTTTGACGGATCATTAAGTTGGACATAATAATTAAATGGGTGAAAATTTTTAGGTGGATTTGCCAAGTCATACATAAAGCCACAATTAATACAAACAAAAATTGGTGGTTTTACATCTTGTTCTTCTTCATCATTTAAATTTTCATTTTCTCTAACAACATCTGCCCAATAATCACTTGAAGACTTAGTTTCATATTCTTCATCGTTAAAATCCATATCAATCCCTCCTTAACTTTTACTTAAGCTCTACTAAAGAAACTCCTGTCATTTCCTTTGGTATTTCTTCTCCCATTAATGTTAGTAATGTTGGAGCTAAATCACAAAGTCTACCTGTACTTACTGCTTTAACTCTATTTGATACTACAATTAATGGTACATCAAAAGTAGAATGTGAAGTTATAGGCTCACCTGTCTTTAGGTCTACCATTAATTCACAATTACCATGGTCAGCAGTTATTAATGCCTCACCATCTACTTCTTCTATCTTAGATATTACTTTTCCAACACATTCATCTAAAGCTTCTACTGCTTCTATTGTTTTTTCTAGATTTCCTGTATGACCAACCATATCTCCATTTGCATAGTTCATTATTATGACATCATACTTTTTATCTTCAATAGCCTTAACTACATTTTCAGTTACTTCATAAGCAGACATCTCTGGTTTTAAATCATAAGTAGCTACTTTTGGAGAATTAACTAGTATTCTATCTTCACCTGGATACTGTTCCTCTTTACCACCATTAAAGAAAAATGTAACATGTGCATATTTCTCAGTTTCAGCAGTTCTTAGCTGTGTATATCCTTTTTTAGAGATATACTCTCCAAAAGTATTAACTAATTCTTCAGGTTTATATGCAACTAACACATTACCATTTAGTTTTTCATCATATTGTGTCATAGTAACAAAAACTAAATTATTTATACTTTTTCTTTCAAACTCGCTAAATTCTGGTAATACAAAAGCCTTGGTTAACTCTCTTGCTCTATCTGGCCTAAAATTAAAGTATATAATAGAATCATTGTCATTTACAGTAGCTATAGGCTCATCTTCTGAATTAGTTAGTACAACTGGTCTTACAAATTCGTCAAATTCTTGTGCTTCATAAGAAGTTTCTATAGCTTTTTGTGCAATTTTAAATTCTTGGCCTTTTCCAAAAGCCATAGCATCATATGCACATTTTACTCTTTCCCATCTATTATCCCTATCCATTGCATAGTATCTTCCAAATATAGTAGCAATCTTTCCAACACCAATCTCATTTATTTTTTCCTCTAGAATTTTTATATAATCTACTGCTGATGTTGGTGGTGTATCTCTACCATCAAGAATAGCATGTACATATACTTTACTAACGTTTTCTTTTTTTGCTAGCTCTAATAATGCTATTAAATGGTCTATATGAGAATGAACTCCACCATCAGATACAAGTCCTAATAGATGTAAAGCTGAGTTATTCTTCTTTACGTTTTCTATAGCTTTTAATAATTCTTTATTATTATAAAATGTACCTTCTTGTATTTCTTTAGTTATTCTTGTTAATTCTTGATATACTATTCGTCCTGCACCTATATTAGTATGTCCAACTTCAGAATTTCCCATTTGTCCTTTTGGAAGTCCAACTGCCATACCACTAGTTTCTATATATGTGTTAGGATATTTTATAGTTAGTCTGTCTAAATTTGGTGTATTTGCAAGTTTAAATGCATTTCCTTTTTCTTCATCATTTAAACCAACACCATCCATAATCATAAGTAAATATTGTCTATTTTTCATATCCAAAAAACCTTCACTTTCTCTGTTTACAGCACATCTATTATACCACTAAATCTAGTAATTTACAATAGCTACAAAGTCGTTAGTTAAACTTGCTCCACCTACTAAAGCTCCATCAATATCACTCATATTTAGTATCTCATTTGCATTAGAAGGCTTAACACTTCCACCATACTGAATTCTTACTTTTTGTGCTGTATCTTCATCATACATCTTAGATATAACATCTCTAATATGCTTACACATCTCGTTTGCTTGCTCAGCAGTTGCAGTCTTCCCTGTTCCAATTGCCCATATAGGCTCATATGCAATAACTACTTTATTTGCCATTAATTCTTTATCTATTCCGTCAAGTGAGTTTCTTACTTGCTTTTCTACAACATTAAACATATTGTTGCTTTCTCGCTCTTCTAGTGTTTCACCTACACATACTATAGGACATATATCTACTTCTAATAACTTTTTAGCTTTTTTATTTACAAATTCGTCTGTTTCATTAAAGTATTGTCTTCTTTCACTATGTCCTACTATACAATACTTAACACCTATAGCTGAAAGCATTTTTACAGATGTTTCTCCAGTATATGCACCTTTATCTTCTGGATATACATTTTGAGCTCCAAGTTTTATATTAGTTCCATCTATTAAATCGCTTATTCTATCCAAAGCCATAAAATTAGGACATATTACCACATCTACTTCATCTGTATTTATTGTGTCTTTAATTTCATCTACAAATGCTTCCGCTCTATTTACACAATAATTCATTTTCCAGTTTCCTGCTATTATCTTTTTTCTCATAACTTCTATCCTTTCTACTATTCTTTATCTTCTAACGCTTCAATTCCAGGTAGTTTTTTTCCTTCCATTAATTCAAGTGATGCACCACCACCTGTTGAAACATGGCTCATTTCTTCAGAAAGTCCTGCTTTTTCAACAGCTGCTGCACTATCACCACCACCAATTATTGTAACAGCATTACTTTGTGCCATAGCCTCAGCAATAGCATTAGTTCCTGTAGCAAAATTATCTATTTCAAATACACCAACAGGTCCATTCCATACTACTGTACCTGCACCTTCTATTATTTCAGAATATAACTCAATAGTTTTTGGTCCTATATCTAATCCCATATAATCTTCTGGTATATCATTTGTATCACTAACATAAATATTTGCTGCAGGTGACATTTCTTCAGCAATAACTGTATCAACTGGTAGTATAAGTGAAACTTGATTCTCTTGAGCTTTTTTTAGTATCTCTTTTGCTACATCTATTTTATCGTCTTCTACTAAAGATTTTCCTACATTACCACCTTGTGCTTTAACAAAAGTAAATGTCATAGCACCACCAATTAATAATGTATCTACCTTGTCCAATAAGTTATTTAAAACAGCAATTTTACTAGATACTTTTGCTCCTCCTACAATAGCGACTAATGGTCTTTGTGGATTATTTATTTCTCCATCAAGCGCTGCTATCTCTTTTTCAATTAAAAATCCTGCTACTGAAGGTAAATAATGTGTTACTCCTTCTGTTGAAGCATGTGCTCTATGAGCAGTACCAAAAGCATCATTTACAAAAACTTCTGCAAGAGATGCTAGTTTTTTTGAAAATTCAGGATCGTTACTTTCTTCTTCTTCGTACATTCTAGTATTTTCTAATAGGCAAACATCTCCATCTTCCATTTGCATAACATGATCTTTAGTTTCCTCAGACAAAATATCTTTTAGAAGTGGAACATCTTTTTCTAGCATTTCAGATAATTTTCTTGCTACTGGTTGTAATGTTTTATTTTGTCCTGTTTTACCTATATGTGAGCATAGTATAACTCTTGCTCCTGCATTTACTAAATACTTAATTGTTTTTAAAGATTCTACTATTCTTTTATCACTTGTTATTATTGAAGGGTCTTCTTTATCTAGTGGTACATTAAAATCACATCTAACTAATACTCTTTTTCCACTTACTTGAATATCCCTTACTGTTTTTTTATTTAACATATATTTCTCTCCTTTTGTACACAGCTAAAATAAGCTGGCATAACCAAGTATCCAGCTTATTTACTTAATTACATATTATCTACTTGGGCCATATGTTGAGCTAAATCTACTACTTTATTTGAATAACCCCATTCATTATCATACCAAGATACTAATTTTACAAAAGTATCTGTAAGTTGTATTCCTGCATTTACATCAAAAATAGATGTATGTGGATCATGTATAAAGTCAGAAGAAACTACTGCATCTTCTGTATAAGACATAATTCCTTTTAATTCGCCATCACATGCTTTTTTAACTGCAGCTACTATCTCATCATAAGTTGCAGGTTTTTCTAAATTACATGTTAAATCTACTACAGAAACATCTAGTGTAGGTACTCTAAATGACATACCTGTTAATTTTCCATTTAACTCAGGTATTACTTTACCAACAGCTTTTGCTGCTCCTGTTGAAGATGGTATTATATTATATGTTGCAGCTCTTCCACCTCTCCAATCCTTATTTGAAGGACCATCAACTGTTTTTTGAGTAGCAGTTACAGAGTGAACTGTTGTCATTAATCCATCTTTTATACCAAAGTTATCATGTATAACTTTAGCAAGTGGTGCAAGACAGTTAGTAGTACATGATGCATTTGATACTACGTTCATATCTTTTGTATATTTATCTTGGTTAACACCCATAACAAACATTGGTGCATCTTTTGATGGTGCTGAAATAATAACTTTTTTAGCTCCACCTGTAAAGTGTGCAGATGCTTTCTCAGTAGTTGTAAATACACCTGATGACTCTACTACATATTCTACACCTGTATCTCTCCAAGGAATTTCATTAGGATCTTTAAAATTATATACTTTAACAGTTTTACCATTTATAACTAAATCACCATCTACTACTTTAACATCAGCATCTAGTTTTCCATGTATTGTATCATATGTTAGCATATACTTCATATAATCTACATCAATAAATGGGTCATTTACTGCTAGTACATCTACATCCTCTCTTTCTAGTGATGCTCTCATCACAAGTCTTCCAATTCTTCCGAATCCGTTAATTCCAAGTTTAACTTTCATAAAAATTACCTCCTTAGTTTTACACCCCTTATTGTATCTCACTAATATGCTTTTTTCAAGAGTTTATACAAAAAAATTATTGTTTTTTTTCGCTGTTTTTAGGGTTTTTTTAGACTTTTATAATTATTTGATTTTTTTGTTTAATTTTGTTGCTAACATTAATTTTATATGATAAAATTATAATTTATACATAATGAATAAATACAAAAAAATCACACTATAATATTCTAGTATTATAGTGTGCAATTTTTTATTCAATAATCATATTAGCGTTATATTTTGTATCTTCATTTAATTTTGTATTAGCAGCTGAATTTTCTCCAAGTTTTAGTATATCTAATTGTTTAGTAACTACTTTGTATTTTTTAGTATCTTTTTCTAATTCAAATACACTTATACTGTTTTCAAGACTTTCTTCTAAATGTCTAAGCTCAGTAGTAAAGTACATATCTTTATCTTCAAGTATCATTCCTACTTTTTTAATTATTCTAAACATTTCAGCTATATGTTGGATATCTTCACCTACAAATACAACTTGTGGCTTTTCAGCAAAACCAGCATCATTTTTTGTAAAGTTCTCATAAAAGTCTGAATATAATTGGACTTTTTCTGCAAACATATTTTGCCAATCATCGTTTCTTCTTACTACTTCAAATACAAAATCTACTTCTTCTTTATCTTGTTTTAATGTAACCATACCACCTGTTGGTTTAAATTTTACATTATATTTTTTTGAATATAGTAATACATTTGGATTAGCTCTTTGAAAAGCAGCAACTTTTTGCATATATGCAATTATTACTTGATTTCCAGCTAATTTTCTTTTAACAGCAAAGGCTGGTTTAGTATTTTCAGTAGGTTGCCATGTAGTTGGTATATTTCTTTGCTTTAATATATATGTAGCAATTTTATCTATGCAATATGCTCTGTATGAGCTTTTTCCTGTTTCACTTTGGAAAAAGTATCTAGCAATTACTTTAGATTTTGTTAAGTCTTCTAACCATTTTGCTACTTTTGTTTGTCTTTTTTCTTCTTCGATATCATTTAGTTTTCCTCTTAACTCTAAAACTTGAGTTACTTGTCTTGAAGTTACATATCCAAACTCATTTACAACTTCAAGTGCTAATATATGAGATTCATTTATATATCCCATATCCATCTTAAATACTACTTGATTTATTGATGCAAATCCTTCTTTTCCATCATAAACCTTTTTCTCATCTTGCCTTACAGCAAATGGAGATACTGCAGTTTTTACTTCTTTATCATTTACCATTTTTCATCTCTCCTTAAATTTAATTTTGAAATTTTTGGCTAATACTAATATAGTCTATTAGTAGTAAATAATTATTATTGCATAATTACCTACAAATATATTATATCCTATATGTAAACTTAATGCAATATATTATTGAATAAATGAGTGAAGAATATTTTAATTTTGGCAAAAAAAATAGCGAAGAAAAAATTTAATTCACTATTTTTAACTTAAATATGCTCTAATTACTATTCAAATTTAAATTTGTATGTATACTCAACAGGATTTTTTAAATCTATTATAACATTGAAGTTATCTTCTTTATCCATACAATCTAATATTATATTGTTTCCTTTTGAGCTACTTTTGCAAGTTCCATAATATAATAGAAAGATAGCTTTTCTGTTTTTATTTATATAGTTTTCTAGTTTTTCTTGAGTATTAAAATTTTTTCGTTTAAAACTATCATCTAAAAGTCTGTATGCTCTATTTGGATTATTTAACATATCATATCTTATTTGGTCAAATACATCTCCAACATATTTTTCATAAGTTATATTATTTGCACCATATGAATTATATATTCCTTTTTTAATACTTTCTGGAATATTAAAATTAACCCTTTTACCAGTTTTTAATATACCAAACTTCATATCTTCATAGTAATTACTTAGATATATACTATAGCTTTTGTTATTTGTATCCATATTTATTATATTATTAAATTCTTTTATTTCTTTAGCTAAGTTATTAACAAATTCACCATTTACAAAACAAGTATATACACCTTTTCCATTGTTTATACATAATATTTGGTTTATAGTTATATCTGACTCTTTTATACTTTCAAGTTTTTCTTTTAAATTTTCTTGAGTTAAGTTATATTTTTCAATATACTCTGTATCTAGTCTAGTATACGTATTGCTTATATTTTGCTCTTTTGATTCGTTATCTTCGCTAAATATTTGAAAATAATCACTATAAAATTGCATAAGAGAATATTTTACTACATAGTAATCTACTACTCCGTTAATATCTTCTAGCTTATAACTATTTTCATTAGCATTTGAACAGCCTGTACATATTAAGCATAGCATTATTATAACAACCAATATAATAGTAATAATTAAAACTTTAAAATTATTTTTCATATATCCCATTCCTCCTTTATTAAAAATTAGATATTCTATTATACTCTGTTACATAAGCATTATACCACACTTATCTTGTTAAATCAATATTATGTAATTTCATATCCTAAAAAAGCAAATAATATTCACATTAAGTGTCAAAAACAAAAAAAACAAAAACATAAAAAAAGAAAGAGCAGTACTCTGCTCTATCCAATTATAATTAATTTTACTTTTTTTCTTTCAAGATTAATTTTCTTAATACTAACTAATACTTTTTGGCCATATTCTATTCCATTTACATGCTCTGCAATTCCTGTAACGTTAGGAGCAATTTCTACAAATACACCTGTCTTCATTCTATTTCTTACTATTCCGTCAACTATGTCTCCTTCTTTAAACTTTTTAACATTTTCTTCAAATGTTCCCATAAGTTCTTTATATGATAATTCAATTCTTCCAGTATCTCTATCATATTTTTTTACAATTACTTCTATTCTTTGACCAAGTTTAAACATATCTGCTGCGTTAGTAAGCCTAGTTTCAGACATATCTTGTAATTTTAATATTCCTGTAACTCCTCCACCTACATCTACAAAAGCCGCATAATCTTTTAACCCTACTACAATTCCTCTTAGTTTTACACCTGCTTTTAAATGCATATACATCCATTTTCTTACCTTTAGCTCTAAAATTCTTTTAGACATAATAAGTTCTATTCCATTTTCGTTTTCTATTATTTCTTTTATACATACAGGTAGAACTTTTCCTTTTTTATTTACTATATACTTTTCTTCAACAAGTCCTTCTTCTCCAACAACGCTAGAAGCTTCATCTCTTGGTATAATTGCCTTTATATTCTTTCCAATTTTTCCTATCATATTTAGGTTCTCATCAATATCCTCTATATACATATCTAATACTTGTTGAGTTTCTTTAATTTTATTTAAACTTTTTGAATCTAATTTTTTACTTCTAGACTCTCTTTTCTTTTTTTCCATATCCCTTTTTTTAGTAAATTATTACTATTTCCTCCTTTTGTTACTGTAATAATTATACTATATTAATAATCTTAATTCAATAGAAGGAAATAGTTAATTTACATATTTTAATATAATTATATTATTTTATATTACTTATCTCTTTTTTAGATAACCCTGTTATTCTAGTAATAATCGCCACATCAATATTTTCAGACAACATATTTTTGGCAATTTCAATATTTCTTTCCTTTATGCCTTGTTTTATACCTAACATTTTGAATCTATGTCAAGTTTTT
>CANRAK010000016.1 GCA_947628575.1 uncultured Clostridia bacterium
AAAATAAATGAAATGAAAGATGGTTCCAGAGTTGTTGTTTTAAGACCAAACTTCTCAGAATCATGGGCATTCTTTGTAAGAAAATTTGCTCCACCTACTTTAATATCACCAGAGCAATTATTAATACATGAAAATAAAGATAATGTAGTAGAATTACTAAAATACTTAATTAGAGGAGCAAGAGTTACAGCGATAACTGGTGAGCAAGGTTGTGGTAAAACAACATTGCTTATGGCTATAATGAAATTCTTATATCCAACAATTACTATTCGTGTACAGGAAACTGCATTCGAATTACATTTAAGAAAAATTTATCCATACCACAATATTTTATCTTTAAGAGAAACAGATACAATTACAGGTCAAGAAGGTTTGGATGTTCAAAAGAAAACAGATGGTGGTGTAAACATCTTAGGAGAGGTTGCAACTGATCCAGTTGCTGCTTGGATGATTCAGATGGCACAGGTTGCATCTAAATTTACATTATTTACACACCATGCAAAGACATTCCCTAATTTAATTACATCTCTTAGAAACTCATTACTAAAGATAGGAATGTTCAATTCAGAGCAAGTTGCAGAAGTGCAAGTTGTACAAGTTATAAATTTTGATATTCACTTAAAAAGAGCAGTTGATGGTACAAGATACATAGAGAGAATAACTGAATGTATACCACTTGAACCAACATATAACTATAATAATGATTATAGAAAATTAAAAGATGTAAATCAAAAATTAGATAAATTTATGGATAATGCAGTTGAATATTTTCAACACATGACACAAGCGCAAAACTATACATATAGAAATATTGTAGAGTTTGTTGATGGAAAATATGTATTTAAAAATCCAATAAGTGAAGAAAACATCAAAGCTATGAGAGATAATATGTCTGCAGAAGATATAAAAGCATTTGATGAATTCTTAGATATGGCTTGGAGGTGATACAGTGACTAATATAGCAATTGTATTGATTGTCGTTTCTGTAGTTGGTCTTGCAGGCTTATTAACATACTATACAATATTAAAAAGAAAATATAGCAAAAGTTCAATATTATATGCTAAAGATACTTTGGTAGTTAAAAATAAAGTTAACTTTAAGGAAACTTTTGATAAATTATACCAAATGTTATATCTTACGTATGTAAGAATGCCATTAGTAAAATACTATGCTAAGAAGATAAGACTTAAATATGAGATGTCTAATGATTATACAGAGTATGAACTTAGAAGAAATACAGGACGACTATTAAGTATAACTTTAGTAGTTATGTTTATTGCACTTGCTGTATTTGTAAATGTTGTAAATGATCTATATATGACTCTTATTATCCTAGTAGGATTAATAATAGTTGCAGAAAAAGTAATAGATATTACAATTACTTCTGTATCAAATAAGATATTAAGACAAATGCCAGAAGCATTTACTATTTTAAGACATGCTTTTCATGAACATGGAATGGTAGATGAGGCTTTGTCTGATACAATAGATGAGCTAAGTGAAAAAGAAATAGCACCACAGTTAAAAAGAATAAGGGAGGCTATAATATCTGACCAACCAGAAGTTGAACTTGAAAGATATTATGATACAGCTCCAAATAGATTTTTAAAATTGTTTGCCGGTATTTCATATTTAACTTACGAGCTTGGTGATAGAAAAATTGAAGATACATCAATTTATCTTAAAAACTTAAATAATATACTTAACGAGATATATCTAGAAATATTAAAGCAAGATAAATTGAAAAATACATTTAGAAGCTTAACTGTTATAGCAGTTATACCACTTATATTTATTAAGCCTTTAGAAAATTGGGCAACTAATAATTTCTCAGCATTGTCTAATTTCTATAGTAGTAGTATAGGTTTTGTAATGCAGTCATTAATTATAGTTTCTATCTTTATGTCTTATCTACTTCTTAGAGTATTAAGAGAAGATGGAGAAGAAATAAAATTCGATAGAGTATCTAAAGTTAAATGGCAAGATAGGCTGTATAAAATTAACTTTATTAGAATGATAGTAGATGCATTTAAGACAAAGTCTCATACAGCTAAATATAAAAAGGAAGTTAATCTTATTAAAGATACTAACTCATATTTAACTATAGAATGGCTATATGTAAATAAATTTACTTATGCTTTTATTGGTTTTGTCCTAACTATACTATTAATTTTAAATATGAATTTAATAACAAAAAATTCAGCATACACTAGACTTAGTAACGAGTTCTTGTCACTAGGTAAATTAAGTGAAGAAGACCAAGAAGCAGCAGATGAAATTGCAGATTTTGATATGTCATATATAGAAGAATATAAAAACAAGAGTGTTTCTAAAGAAGAACTTGCTGAGCGACTTACAGATAAGGCAAATGGTACAGTAGATACTGAGGCTGTTGATAGAATTTATGATAAAATAACTACAATTAACGGCTCATATTTGAAGTTTTGGCATGTACTTATTGCGTTAGGTATTGCACTTATTGCATATAATCTTCCTAACATTATTCTATACATTAAAAATAGTGTAAGAAAAATGGATAAGGAAAATGAAATAATGCAGTTCCAATCAATAATACTAATGTTAATGCACATTGACAGAGTGGATGTTCAAACAATATTAGAATGGCTATGTAGATTTTCTTATGCATTTAGAGAGCCTATTGCTACATGTTTAAATAACTATGAAGCTGGTGCAGAAGCAGCACTTGAAGAATTAAAAGATTCAGTGCCAAATAAAGATTTCCAAAGAATAGTTGAACAGCTAGAGTCTGCTGTTACAAGAATTTCTGTTAAAGCTGCTTTTGACGAACTTGAAACAGAAAGATCATTCTTCTATGAAAAGAGAAAAGATGCAAATGAAGATTTAGTAAAAAGAAAAGCTTCTATTGGTCAAGTACTAGGATTTACTCCTATAGTATTACTAATTGGTGGGTATTTAATAGCACCATTGCTAATAGTAAGTATATTACAAATGCTTAATTACTTTGGTCAAATGGCATTTTAGTTTAAACCATCTATAAGATGTTTTAATATATTGTGTAAAGGAGGAATAAAAATGGATAACGCACAAAAGGCAATAATGATAGGTGTTGGACTTTTTGTTACTATACTTATCATAGCAGCAGTTATGTTAATCGTAAATCCTGCTATTAATATGATTAAAGAGGCAACTGGAAGAGTTGAAACTTTAAATGAAACTTTAGTAGCAAGACTTACAGCAGAATATGACGACAGAACAGTTTCTGGTTCTACAGTTATTTCAGCTGTTGAACAATATTATAAAGATGAAAAAATGATACTTGAAGTAAAAGCTACAACAGGTGCAAATTATTTAGAGTACGGTGCTGTTAGAGGTGACGGAAATCTAGAACTTGCAAAACCTTTAACTTATGATTCAAGTAATGTACAAACAAAAATTGGTGTTCTTACTGATAGTTCTGATCCAACAAACTATGTACCATCTTCTGCAAGATATAAAGCAGAGCTAATTAGAAGCACTGGTGGAGACACAGTTATTGGAATTAGATTTACAAGATTAAATTAATAATTGTTATATAGAATGTCAAGGTATATAACTTTTAGTTATATACCTTGATGGCTATATAGGTATATTTTAAAGATTATATATATTATTATTTTTAAAATATATCTAAACAGAAGGGAGGAGTAGCTAAAAATGGATGAAGATAATATATCAAGAGCCCTTATGATAGGTGTTACAACTTTTATAGGAATTGTAACAGTATCTGCAATTATTATCTTTTTTAATTCAAGTCTAAACATTGTAAGAAATGTTGGAAACGGTAAAGATTTTAGTACAGTTTATCGTGATGATATTGAGTCTACTCTTCTTATGAGTGGGTCAGGAAATTATATTAAAGGCTCAAGTGTAATTAACTTATTAAGTTACTATGAACAAGATGTTAATGTAACAATTTCTGTTCAGAATATTAAATATTATAATAGTAATGGAAATGTACAAATATATGATAATATTTCTATAGATTCTAAAGATAGTGAGGTAAGAAAGCAATCATATAATAATGCATTAAGATATATAATGGACAACCAAGACTTTACAATAGATGTACAAGATATAGATTCATCTGTTGGAATAAAACAGATAACAATAAAAGGAGTATAATATGGATGGAGTTTTGCAAAAAGTAATATCTATAATTATTGCAGTTGTTATATTTTTTATACTACCTGTTTATGTATCTTATGAAAAAAGAGATGATATATCTTATACTTTAGCATTAAAGATAACAACGGATTTTGTTGAAAATGTGAATGCAAGAGGATATATAAGCTCAGATATGTATAATAAATTTGTTTCAGATTTAGCAGTAACACAAAATAGCTATGATATATATATGGAACATACTGCAAAAAAATATAATCCTGTTATATATTCATATAGTGATGATTTAAAGACTATAAGGGGAAAATTTGATTATAACCTATATAAAGATGAGTATGAGGCAGGACAGATAGTAATAAATTCTGGAAATAATGCTGGTACATATAATAATTTAGTTTTAGCTTATGATTTATCTGAGAAGCAATATACACAAGACCAGATATTACCTATAATTGATTCTACAGATAAAACTGTTACAATTAATACTAGCTTAGATGAGTATAAAGCTTTAGACTATTCTGAGCTACCAGCAATAAGTAGTATATATATAATATCTGAAAATCAAACAAATAATTTATATACAATGAATGAAGGAGACGAATTTAACGTTATAATAAAAAATAAAAATACTACTCTTGCAACAAGTATGTATAATGCTATTACACTAGGTGTTGCAGGAAATAATAAGACAAGAATATATGTTAATTATGGTGGCACAATTAAAGCAGAAACATATAGAGATAAGAGAGTAGAAGATGATACAACAAATTACAATCCTGAAAATGATAAATCAGATACAGCATCTCTTGTTAATTCATATATAACAAATGGTCTAGTTGCACTATATGATGGTGAGTATAATAATGCAACTGTTCATTCAAACAAGATAGACTCTTGGAAAGATTTAAGTGGAAACGGTAATAATGGTGCACTATCTAGTTTTGATTTTAATGATGAGTCTGGATGGGTGTATAATGGACTACATTTTACTGGTAAAGAGCATGTATCATTAAAAGATTTTAATTTTGATGAAATGACAATAGAAGTAGTAGCTAAATTTGATACAGTAAATGATGTGGATAGTCCACAGCATTCAATAGTAAGTAATATAAATAATGGTGGTAGTGGACTAGTATTTAATCAGCTAAACTGTGCTGATGCATTAAAAAGAGGAAAGGTATCTTTTGATGTATATACAATAAATGATGATGGTATTGTAGATAGTGTTCCTTCATCAGTTGTTGGAAAAGAAGTGCTACAAGCAAATAAAATATATTCAATTTCAGGTTCGTTAGGAAGAATTAACTTACAAATGGATGATAGTGGTATGGCGTTTGCTACTTTTGCACAATTATTAAGTATAAATGGTGAAATTGATGGAATAGATTTCAATAAAACTTATGCTAAACCAGCAGCAGGCTCTGGATTTGTACTTGGTGGAAATCCACTTGCAGGTTCTGGAGCAGATGCACAATTTAAAGGAACTATATATTCAGTAAGAATATATAATAGAGCTTTAACAGAAGAAGAAATTAAAGAAAACTATGAGATAGATAAACAAAAATATGGGATATAGTTAGGAGGTGTTCATTTGGGAGAATCATTAAATAAAGCCATAGGTCTTGGTGTTGGTATTTTTATAACATTACTTATTGTATCTGGTGTTATTACAATATTCTCTCAAATGCAACAGATATATTCTAATGTATCTAATACTGATACTAATGTAACAACAAGATTTGGTAAATTTGCTATGTATGATAATACAGAAATAACAGGTCTTGATTTAGTTAATTGTGCTAATAAATACTATAATGAAAATCTAGTAGTTGTATATTATTCTGGCCGTGATTTAAATAATGCTGATGGAGTTAATTATTTGCAGGAATTAGTAGATAATGGCACTTTAAAATATGAGGATAAATTCCGTTCTACAGTTGAGGAAGTAGAATATGACGGAGTAGATAAAACAAGAATAAGCTTTACAAAGATGTAGGAGGTGTGTATGGAAAATACAAATGAGGCAATTTATATTGGTGTATATACTATGATATTTGTAATTGCACTATCTTTGACTGTATTTTTATTTTCATCTCTTATGGACTATTCAGATAATGCGTATGAGTATATGCATCAAACAGGCAACGATGCACTAGTAGTAGATGTTCCTGTAAATAGGCATTTAATATTATCTGGACAAGAAGTAATGTCATATTATTATAACTATATAAAAAAAGATAGATTTTCAGATGAGGATTATAACAATAATATTGTAGTAAAAATAAACTTAAACACTAAAGATGAAAATGAGTTATTACTAGAAAATACTAATTTAACATATAAGGAATTAGTAGCTAAAGTGGGATTAAATAATAAATATATATTAACTATAAATAAAGCTACAAATGATGAGTATACATATATAAATATAATTAAAGCTACAGAGGAAGAACTAAACGAAGAATGGTAAAAAAATATGAAGGGAGGATAAAATAATATGAAAGATTCACTTAGTATGATACTAGCAGTAATAATACTTGTTATATTAATTATAATTCTCCCATTATATAACTATTTTGAAAGACAAGATGATATGTCATATAATATAGCATTAAAGTCTGTAACTATGTTTGTAGATGAAGTTGCCCAAAATGGTTATCTTGACCAAAATATGTATGATAAATTTATCCAAAGATTAGGTACAACTGGAAATTCGTATGATATTCAAGTAGAAGCACAAAAAAGAATACTTACTAAAGACCCAGATAATATTGACCCTGATACGGGAGAAGAAACATACATTGAGCAATTTAAGTCATATTATAATAAAGATATTTTTAATGATGATACTGGAAAAACAAGTATGGTTATATCTAAAGATAACACTTTAAGAAATGATGCTTTTTTCTTTGATGTAGGAGATAAGTTCTATGTTAAGATAAAAAACACTAATACTACAATGGCATCATCACTATTAAGTGCTATAATATCTAAAATGCCAGATGAAAAAATAAACATATCTTATGGTGCTACTATAAAAAATAATAATTGGGAAAATTCTACAGTAAGTCAATTATATCAAAGTGATATATTAATAACTATTGACTTACAAGATCCAAATGATACAGAAGAAAAAAATGGATTCCCAGAGTATGTATTTAGTAATAACCAAGATAGAATATTAAAATATAAAGTAAGAATACTAAATTCAGATGATACAGATATAGCAAGTAAGATAACAGATAATATAAGGCTTGTAGGAACTAACCCTAACTGTTATATTTCACCATCTTCAATAACAACAGGTAGTGACGAAGGTGAGTATATTCTTGAATTTGTATTAGATGAAGCAAAACAAAATACATATTTTTCAAGTAATGAGTATAATGTATTCCAGTGCTTTTTACCAGCTAATTCAATACAAGGTAAATTCTCAAAGAATGCAAGTGCTAATTCTGAAAAGATAGTAATAAAAATTAATGATTCAATAGAAGTTCCTGAAATATAGGAGGTGAAAAGGTGAAAATAACAGATTTTGCGTTAATTTTTATAGCAATTATATTACCATTTATGATAGTATTATATATAAATATAACATTTACAATTAAGGCTGAAGAAATGGAAATGTATTATCAGAATATGATAAATGCAGCAGTAGACGATGCAGCTTATGAAATGAAGCAGGTTGAAAGTGAAGATAAACAGATAGATTATGGATATTCAGATAGTGAGAATAAAAAAATAAATGTAAATGCAAAAGTTGGTGTAGATAGCTTTTTTAAATCAATGTATAATACACTAGGAATATCAGGTAATGAGAGTGCAGAATCATATTTTAACCTTTTTGTTCCAGCAGTAGCAGTTGTGGAATATGATGGCGTTAGAATTTCTAAAAACGAGCTTGTAACAGCAGAAGATGGGACAAGTGCAATAAAAAGAGTACTAAGACCAAAAAGATATTTTACATATACATATTCAATAGTTAGAAATGGTAGTGAGTATGTACTAGTACCTGGTGGTGAAACAGCAAACGTTGTATCAACTCATACTGTGGAATTTACAATGGATGAAATGATAGTACATAGAGGATATGATTATATGTTTGACGAAGAAATAAAATCTTCATCCTTTTATATAAGTGATTCTAAAAATAATGATGTACTTGTTTCAGGTGTTGTTTCATCTGAAGGAAAAGATAAAATAAAATCACAAATAGTATCTCATTTATTAGATATAAAAAAATCTATCATTGCAAATGTTGTATCAAATGAGTTATCTTATGCTGTAAATGAGAATAACGACTACGCAAGACAGTCAAGTGTAACATATAGATTTAATTTTCCAAGCACGACTCAAGAAGAGCTATATAATATGGTAGATGGAGTAGGAATAATAGCTTTTGTACAAGGAATATCTGTTGGTAATAAATATTTGAATACTAAAGCTTATGGAATGAGCACATTAGGGCAGACTGCTAGATATTACTTTACTGCACCAAATAGTGACTCACAAATTCATATGAACTTATATCATAAAGATATAAATTGTCCTGAGTATAGATTATCTAAAATAACAGATATGTCACCAAGGTATGCAACTTCAAAACAAGAAGCTGCAACCTCTGTAGCAACAGGTACATTAAACTCAGTTAAACAGACATTTAAAGGATTTTATCCTTGCCCAATATGTAATCCATAAATTAAAGGAGGTGTAATCTAAATGCAAGAAGATTTTGTTCCATCATATAAAAATGAGGAAGAAAGACTTAAAGTAAGAAAAGAAAAAGATAAAAAAGATAGAAGAAGAAAAATTATAATATCAATCATAGTAGCAGTAGTAATCATTGCAATTCTTGTATTAGGTTACATTCTAGCAAATATAAACTATAGTAAGTATGAAAAGTATGAAGAAAAAATGGAAATTTATGGATTTGCTAAAGTTTATGATAATCAAAGAGCTAATACTAGAGATAAAGTTACTAAATCAGAAGCAGTAAAAATGATACTATCTTGTTTATATAATGTACCAGATATAGAAGGAATAGCTATGGCAACAGATGCACAGTATAGTAATGCTATATGGGTAGAGTATGCTATAAAGCAAGGTATAGTTGCAAGGGAAGAAGTAAACGAGAAGAATGCAGATAGCAAAGTAAAATACCAAGAAGTATTAGTTTGGTTATATAATATAAAAGCTAAAATACTAGATGCTGAAATTGATACAGAAGAAAAGACAAGTATAAAAGATATAAACTCATATAATACAGACCAAAAACTTGCAATCTATGATTTGGTAAATTCTAATATAATTACAGTTAATCCTAAGAATATAAAAGGATATCAGACATTGTATAAAGGTAAGTTAAATGAGCTTATTATAAACTTTGCAGAAGAATATAATACAATAACTGTAGGAAATGCAAGAATTAATATAAATGAAGATAAAATACCAGATAACGTTGAAAGTTATCCTTATACTTTAGCAAGTGTAGAAAAATCTACTTATGAATTACCTTTTAGTAACAGCGATAGTGCAGATTTTATTTCTCCAGTTACATTATATAAGGATAATAAACAATATTATGCACAAATAAAATCATATATAGAAAACTACTTTGGTTATTTAACAAATGTAGACTATAATAATATTACAACAGGTCAAGTTAAAAGAAGATTAAAAAAATATGCTTTAGAAGAATTAGATGATAAAGTAGTTGAAAAGTATGTAAACTACGTAAAAGCTAATAAGATAAAATTAACTGGTAAAGTAACAGCACAACTACCATGTGTATATTTTGATGGTAAAGACTATAGAGTAAGAATAAAAATAGAACTAACAGTTAATGAATCAAATACTAAAGATAATATATTACTTTATGATTTAGAAAATGGAAAAACAACATATAATAATGACCAATATACATTATATGTAGATGTAAAAATGTCTAAGAACGAAGAATCACAGACACTATTTATACAGGAAGGAACTATCGAATCTATGTTAGCTAAGTCTAATAGTGGAATAGTTAGTGTAGGTGATTAGTATGAAGAAAAGATTAATTTTAATAGCAATAATAATATTAAATATACTGATAGTACCAAATCTCTATGCTTATGATAGTGGTAGAGAAGTATTTGTAAGACATATAGATAAAGATACAGGTGCAATAATACAAAACCTATCTAATGTAAGTCAAGAATTAATAGATTCAGACGGTAACCAATCATTAGTTCAAAATAGTAAATCTGACGATGCGGATATTGAGTATAGTGAGTATTATAATCACAGTATTGGTACAACTCTAAATATAACAAAATCATTAGTAGTAAAAGCTGATGGAAATGAATATCAATATTTAGGATTAAATGTTTGTACAATGTACAGCCAAGAAGAAGCTTATCAAATAATGGAACAAAAAAAGAGTAGTTATAGAGCTGGTACAGGACAGCTAGATATTGCCTATGATAAAACATCGCAAACATCACAATTTACAACAAAAGAAACCGATAGCAACGATGTAACTATAATAGATTTCTATTATTCTAAAGTAGATTCCACTAGTATTTCACCAAGACTTTTAAGTAATACTAACGTTTGGACTGGAAATAACGCAGATATGCTTTCAGACATAACTTATGTTCCAACAGGTTCAAGAGTAATGCCATATTTTATTACTCCAAAGTATGTAGTAAAAGATTTAGCTTATGAAAAGACAATAGAAAATGGAAAGGTATATTATACTGTTAATAACTTTAACGTATACAGACTAGATAACTCATACTTAAAATCTTCAGATACATTAAATAAAAATGGAAAAGAAATATCTGGGCATTTAGTAGGCAGTAGTAGAGATACTGTATTTTCAGGTGTTGGCGATATAATACAATTACCTGTACAAAATAGTACAAAAGATCAAATTACTTCTGAGCTTAACGCATTACTTGCTAATTCTAAAACTCAAGAGATACCAAGTAATAACTCACTTGATGTTATTATTTCAGATGATGCTGTAGCAAATGATTATATAACAAGTGGATTTAATGTAGACTATAATAAATATAATGGATTAAGAAGCGCAAAAGGAAATGTAACATATACCACTTATAATGTTATTAACTCACAAACTTCAGGTGGATATGAAGTAGAATCTGTAAATGAGCATTTTATAAATGTTTATACTCCAATACAACTTGCTATGCCAGAAGTTACAGCGACAAACCAAACAACAGTAAATCACACAAATACTACTTCATCTAGTGTTATACTAGCAGATGATGCTACATTTGAAGTAAAAGTAAGATGTATAAATAATAACTTTGAATACTATAATAATGTAGATGATTATATAAGAGCAGACTTTGTAGACGATTATTATTTTATTTTTGATTTTGATATCGTATATAACGGTAGGCAATATGAAAAAGGTACAGCAGTACATATGTATAATACAGCAAGAGTAAGAGATGGATATACATATTTTTATGCACAGGTTGCTCCTAATGAGAGTCTTTCTCGAAGTGAAAGTGAGCATAAAATTATAGTTATTGCTGGTGCATCTAATGCTCCAGATACCATGATCCAAGATTTAGTAGATCAAGAAGTTGGAATACAGATAGATAAAACAATAGATGCAACTGAAAGAAAACACATTAACGACTCAGGTAACAATGAAGTATCTTTTGCAAATGAAGTAGAGGCAGCTGTATCATATAATGACCCATATTATCTAGAAGGATATAGATTTTATGGTGATGGATATTATTATGCAATGCAGACAGTTAATGTAAGAACTGCATCTAGAATATATGACTTTAAGATTTCAGATTGTACAGATTTATCATATAAGAGTGCATTTAGAGATAGTAATAATAGCTTAATAGGTAATAACTATTATTCTGGAATTAGAAGACTTCTTGTATATACAAATAATAACAAAGAATTTACAAGACTACTAGATAGAGATGATATAGGTATTAATGGTACATCAACAACAAAAACACTACCACTTGGACCATATAAACATACAACAGCTTCATATATGAGTGCACCAAAACTTGGATATAGAGTAGCGTTTGATGTAAAGACAACGGGCTATTATCTACCATCAGATAATACAGGTCAAAATAGAAGTATACGAATAAAGCCTACTTATTATTATATATCAAAAGATGGTTCTAAATTAGAGCGAAATATTACATTATATTATAAAGATGCAACGGATAAATATAAGCAATTTGTCGGAAGTGGATATAAGATATACTTTATTCCAAATGATGGATACAGATATAAGAGTAATAGTACAACTGCAAATATCTCATATATGTCAAAACTTGAAGAATCTTTAGATATATCAGATACAGAGTTCTATTTAACAAGTAAAATGATGAGCAGTGATGATACTAACTATATTCAGTCTTGGTATGGTGAATTTAAATTACCAAATACTACTATTGCTGTTAAAAATGGTGATAGTGTAGATAAAGCACTAAAAGATGGATATATAGGTGTTAAGTTTGATATTGACTGTGTAGACTTAAATCTAAATGAAACAATATCATATAATAAAAACAACCTTGAAGCAGGCTCACAAATAAATACAACTCAATGGGATTATGAAGGATACTTAGGTTTCTCTAATCCAGGTCAAGAAGTAACAGACCAAACAAGTTTAAGACTACAACTTGAAAAAGGTATTTGGGCTATATCTACACAAGATGTATATGATTTTGTAAAAGGCACAGTTGTGTTATACGATATAGATGAAAGAGCAGCAGACGATATACAATAGGTCGAATAGAGAGAAGATAAAAATTCTCTCTATTTTTTTGTCTAAATTTAGCAATTATATAATAATTAAGCAAGTCTTGAATAGATATATACTAGGGTGATATATCGTGAAAGTAAGGCTTGCTTTACTTTATGTATTGTCTGCTTTTTTTGCATCTGTAATTATTGTACTTGCTGTACTAAATTTTAAAAAGACAGAAGAAGTAGTTAAAGAAAATGAGGAAGAAGAAATTAACTTTGAGTCTAATCACACAATACAACTTTACAGAAGCGAAAAAGGACAAATAGAAGAAATAGATTTAAATAATTACTTATTTTGCGTGGTAGCATCAGAAATGCCATTTAAATACGAATATGAAGCAATTAAAGCACAAGTAGTTGTGGCAAGAACATATTTATTTAATAAAATCTTAAATAATGTAGAAGAACAAGGAGATGTTTGTGATGATTATAGACATTGTCAAGCTTTTAATGAGGTGGATAAATTAGAAGAAATATGGAAAAATAAAGGATTTAGTGTAGCTCAAATACAAGAAGGTGAAAAAAAGATAAGAAAAGCTATATTAGAAACTGAAAATCAAATAATTACATATAATGGGCAAATTATAAATGCACTATTTCATGCAAGTAGTCCACAAAGAACAGAAGATGCAAGAGCTATATGGTCATGTGAGGATATACCATATTTAAAATCTGTGGAAAATGTTGAAGATTTAGATTATGAAAATAGAGAAAGTGAAGAAATAGTACCATACTCAGTTTTTAAAGAGGCGTTAATTAGTAAGGGATATATAGACGATTTAACTTTAAAAGATTTTTGTAATATCTGTATAAGTGAGTATACAGATAGTGGCAGAGTAAAGAATATATCTGTTGGTACATATAAAATTAGTGCTGAAGATTTAAGAGGAATATTTAATCTAAATTCTACTAATTTTAAATTAAAAGTGGACGAAAATAATATAACTTTTGATGTTTTAGGATATGGGCATGGAGTAGGAATGAGTCAAGTAGGAGCAAATACCTATGCAAGGCAAGGTAAAACATATGATGAGATAATACATCATTACTATACAGATGTGGATATAGTAGATGGTTTTAAGTTACAAATGAAAAGAGGAGAATTATGAAGATAAAATTTAATAGTAAATTAATAAATTTAATTAATAAAGTAAAAAAGGATAAAAATGTAAAAGATGCAAAAGTAATAAAATTTAATGATGTTGTAGAAACTAATAAAGAAGAAGTAAAAACAAGAAAGGGAGCATATATTGTAGAGGAAGAAATAAAGAGGCCTAAAATTAATAAGAAGGCACAAAAGATATTTATTGGTATGATAATGTTACTTCTTTTAACTATTACACTTAATATACGATATAAAGATTATTTAACAATTGATACAATTGCGCCTAAAGATGTAAGTAGTGTGGCAGTTTTAGCAAATAGTGATGAAAATGTTGAAAATACAGGACAAGATAATATTGTTACTGCGACAAAAGCTGAGGAAAAGGTAGTTATACCTGTAAAGAAGGTAGAAGAAAAGCTAATCTTTTCACCACCAATCTCAGGAGAGATACAAAAAATGTATTCTATAGATAAAGTTATATACTCTAAAACACTACAGCAATGGAAAACGCATGATGGATTAGATATATCTGCCTCATTAGGTAGCACAGTAAAAGCAGCAGAAAAAGGTGTAGTAGACAGTATATATAATGATTCATTTTATGGAACAACTATTAAGATAGAACATATAAGTGGTTATAGGAGTGTATATTCAAATCTTGATGAAAATGTATATGTAAATGTTGGAGAAAGTGTAGTGAAGGGACAAAAGATAGGAAAAGTTGGAAATACTGCTATTGGAGAATATTTAGATGAACCACATTTGCATTTTATGGTTTATCTAAATGATACAAGTATAAACCCTACATATATATATAATTAGGAGGAGATTATATGGTAGATATAGAAAATAGAGCAAAGTTATTTGCAAATTATATAGTTGAAAATAAGGCTACAGTTAGAGCTACAGCTAAAAGATTTGGAATAAGCAAATCTACTGTGCATAAAGATGTAGCAGAAAGATTAGAAAAATTTAATCCGTCATTAGCACAAGAAGCTAAAAAGATACTTGAAATAAACAAATCTGAAAGGCATATAAGAGGGGGAATGGCTACTAAAATTAAATATAGTAAAATAAGTTAATGTATAAGTTTCAAATTTATGGTTGCAAAAGCACGCCAAATGTAATATAATTGTAACAGAAAGAGGGGCGTATATTGTGATTTTTGGCGGACAAGATATAGGAATAGATTTAGGAACTGCAACAATTCTTGTATATGTAAAAGGCAAAGGTATTGTCTTAAGAGAACCATCAGTGGTAGCTATAGATAAAAATACTAATCAGGTTTTAGCTGTAGGACAAGAAGCAAGAAAAATGCTTGGTAGAACACCAGGTAATATTGTTGCGCTTAGACCATTAAAAGATGGTGTAATATCAGACTATACTATTACAGAAAAAATGCTAAAGTACTTTATCAATAAAGTATGTGGCAAATTTGTGTTCGCACCAAAAATAATGATTTGCGTTCCATCAAGAGTTACAGAAGTTGAAAGAAAAGCAGTAATAGATGCAGCAAGTCATGCCGGAGCAAGGAAAGTTTATTTAATAGAAGAACCAATAGCTGCAGCAATTGGAGCAGGAATAGATATTTCAAAGCCTTATGGAAGTATGATTGTAGATATTGGTGGTGGTACATCAGATATAGCTGTAATCTCATTAGGAGGCTCCGTAAAAAGTACTTCTATAAAAATGGCAGGAGATAAATTTGATGAAGCTATAATAAAATACATTAAGAAAAATAGAAATATAATAATAGGAGAAAGAACAGCAGAAGATATAAAGATAAATATTGGATGTATGTATCCAAAGTCTGTTACTGAAAGAATGTCAGTAAAGGGTAGAGAAATTACTAGTGGTCTTCCTGTAGAAATAGAGGTTACATCAGATGAAGTATTTGTTGCTTTATCTGAATGTGCTGAGAAAATACTAGAAGGTGTACATTCTGTTTTAGAAGAAACACCACCTGAACTTGTAGCAGATATATCTGAACGTGGTATATATATCACAGGTGGAGGCGGACTAGTTTGGGGATTAGATAAGTTAATTGCAGAAAAAACTGGTATACCTGTTATGATTGCAGAAGATGCACAGTCTTGTGTAGCAATAGGAACAGGTAAGGCTCTAAATCATATTGAACTACTAGAGTCAGGTAATGCTATAAAGATAAAAAAATTCTAAGAAGCTAATATGAAAAAGTATTAAGCTTCTTTTTTTGTATTTTAGCTAATTAGTATGAAAAAATACATATATATTTCTGTTTACAAAAGGAGAAAAAAATAGTATAATTTAGAAATGAAAAAGGAGGGGATATTTTGGATAAAGTTGTAAAAGAAGTATTTAAAAATTGTACTAGAGATAATAATATGTTTAACCTAGCTACTGTAAAAGAAGTTAAATTTTCTAAAAAATTAAACGCAGCAATAATAGATACTTTTAGTGAAGAAAATATCCCTATGGCAGATATAGAAGAATTTGAAAGATGTGCAAAAAGACAGTATGAGCTAGCAAGCTTTAAAATAAATTATGAGTATACAGGTAAAGTAAAAGATATAGATATACAAAATGTGTATGATGTAATTTCAAATTTAAATAAAAAGTATGATTATACTCAAGATATATTTGAAAATTGTAAGATTAATATAGATAATGATGCTTTAAAAGTAAATATAGAATTAGAGAAACCATATTCTAATTTCTTATGTATAAAAAGAATAGATGAATATATTAAAAGAAGTCTCGATGTACAGTTTGGTAACGGACACAATATAGTTATTAACGATATGCCTGGTGCAAAAATGGATATACCTAAAGAGGCAATGTCAGTAAGACTTGAAGATTTAAATGAAACTTTCAAAATGACAAATAAAGAGGATAAAATTCAAAGTAATGTAATTTTAAAGAAAAAGGATGAAAAGCCAAAATTTATCCCAAGAGCACCTCTTACAGAAGAAGAAAAGAAAGAAAGAGAACTTGCAAAAGAACCACAACCAGAAAATGTTTTATATGGAGTAAATATAGTTAATCCTGTATTTACTAAAATTGAAGATATAGTACCAAGTGGAGAAAGAGTATGTATAAATGGGCAGATAATATTAAAAGACAATAGAGAACTAAAAAGTGGAAAAATTCTTTTAATAATAGATGTTACAGATAAGACAAGCTCAGTATCTTGTAAGATGTTTTTAGATAAGCAAAAGTTTGAAGTGGTAGATAGTAAGCTAAAAAAAGGAGATTATATCATATTACAAGGAAGAGCACAAATGGACCCATATTCAAATGAGCTTACTATAATAGCAAATAATATATGTACTGGTGAAAAGCCACCTGAAAGAATGGATAATGCACAAGAAAAAAGAGTAGAATTACATATGCATACTCAAATGAGTGCAATGGACGCAATTAATTCTGCAAAAGATTTAGTAAAGCAAGCTATAAAGTGGGGACATAAAGCAGTAGCAATAACAGACCATGGAGTTGTACAATCTTTCCCTGAAGCTAATCATGTTATTGTAGATAATTATGCAGATTTAGTAAAAAAAGAGAGTGGATATCCAACAACACAAGAAATATTAGATGCAGCTCCAATTAAAGTTATCTATGGAGTTGAAGGATACCTAGTAAAAGACGTTGAGCCTATAGTACCACAATTTGATACATATTGTGTTTTTGATTTAGAAACAACAGGATTTAATCCTGAAACTGAAGGAATTACAGAAGTAGCTGTATGTAAGGTAAGAAATGGAGAAATAATAGATGAATTTACAACTTTTGTAAATCCAGAAAGACCAATACCTTATGATGTACAAGAGCTAACTCATATAACTGATGAAATGGTAGCTGATGCTCCAAAGATGGATGAAATGATACCTAAGTTTTTAGAGTTTACAAAAGACTGTATATATGTAGCACATAATGCTCATTTTGATATTAGTTTCATTGAAAATAAAGCTAAAAAGCTAGGACTTGAATTTAATCCATATGTAATTGATACATATGAAATGTCATTAGAATTATATAATGGTGTAGAAAACCATAAGCTAGGAACTTTAGTTGAATACTTAGGTATACCTTTAGAGGGAGCTCATAGAGCAATAAATGATACAAGAGCAACAGCTAAAATGTTCATTAGAATGAAAGAAGACTGCATTAAAGAGAATATAGAAATAAATAACTATATATTTTCTAACATATCTGATAGATCAAAAAATTTACCAGCAAATCACATAATAATACTTGCTAAAAATTATGTGGGACTTAAAAATTTATATAAGTTAGTATCTTATTCTCATGTTTGGAATTTCCATAAAAAACCTAAAATATCTCGTTCTATGTTAAAAAGATATAGAGAAGGATTAATTATTGGTTCAGCCTGTGAACAAGGTGAATTATATCAAGAAATTTTAGACTATAAGATAGGAAGAAATGACGGTAGTAAAATAGAAGAAATTGCAAATTTTTATGACTATTTAGAAATACAGCCACTTGGTAATAATGAGTTCTATGAACGTAAAGGTAAAAAGATAAAAAAAGAAGGCAAGAGAATAAAAGATGAAGAAGCTGAGTATATAAAGCTAACACATCAAGACTTAATAGATATAAATGTAGATATTGTTAATTTAGGAGATAAGTTAAATAAACCTGTTGTAGCAACTTGTGATGTACACTTTAAAAATCCTGAAGATGAAATTTATAGAAGAATTATACAAGCAGGGCAAGGATATGATGATGCAGACATACAAGCTCCTTTATACTTTAGAACAACTGAAGAAATGCTTAAGGAATTTGACTATTTGCCAGAAGAAAAAGCTTATGAAATTGTTGTTAAAAATACTAATTTAGTTGCTGATTGGTGTGATAGAATTAGTCCAATATCAGATGAGAAATGTCCACCACATATTGATGGTTGTGAAGATGATATAAGAAATATAGCAATGGAAAAAGCATATAAATTATATGGAAATCCATTACCAGATATAGTAAAAGATAGACTAGAAAGAGAGCTTAACTCAATTATTTCAAATGGTTACTCAGTAATGTATATCATAGCACAAAGACTTGTTTGGGATTCAAATGACCATGGATATATAGTTGGTTCAAGAGGTTCTGTTGGTTCATCACTTGCAGCTTATATGACAGGTATAACAGAAGTTAATTCACTAAAATCACACTATAGATGCCCTAAATGTCAATATTCAGATTTCTCAGATAATGGATATGCAAATGGTTTTGATTTGCCAGATAAGAAATGTCCTAAGTGTGGAGCAGACTTAGATAAAGACGGAATGGATATACCATTTGAAACATTCTTAGGATTTAAAGGAGATAAAGAGCCAGATATAGACCTTAACTTCTCAGGAGAATATCAAGCAAAAGCACATAAATATACAGAGGTAATCTTTGGAACAGGTACAACATATAAAGCAGGTACAATAGGTACAGTTGCTGAGAAGACTGCGTATGGATTTGTAAAAAACTATTTTGAAGAAAGAGGCCTTAATGTACCTGTAGCAGAGATAAATAGATTATCACAAGGATGTACTGGTATAAAAAGAACAAGCGGACAGCATCCAGGTGGAATAATAGTTGTGCCCAAAGGTAGAACTATATACGAGTTTTGTCCTGTACAACATCCAGCTGATGATCCATATTCAGATATTGTAACAACACATTTTGATTATCACTCAATAGATAAGAACCTATTAAAATTAGATATACTAGGACATGATGATCCTACTGTTATTCGTATGTTATATGATATTACAGGAATTGATCCTACAAAAGTTCCACTTGATGATAAGGATACTATGGGAATCTTTTCTTCTACAGAGCCTTTAGGTGTTACTCCTGAGCAAATTAAATCTGAAGTTGGTACTTATGGAGTACCTGAATTTGGTACAAAATTTGTTAGAGGTATGCTTGTAGATACTAAGCCTACAACATTTGAAGAGCTTATTCGTATATCTGGACTATCTCATGGTACAGATGTGTGGTTAAATAACGCACAAACTTTAGTTGAAAATGGAACTGCTACATTAAGTGAAGCTATCTGTACACGTGATGATATTATGATATACTTAATAAATAAAGGACTTGAACCAAGCTTAGCATTTAAAATAATGGAGATAGTTAGAAAAGGTAAAGCAAGCAAGAAATTAACACCAGATATGGTAGAAGAAATGAAGAAACATGATGTACCAGATTGGTATATAGACTCATGCTTTAAAATAAAATACATGTTCCCAAAAGCACATGCTGCAGCCTATGTTACTAATGCTTTTAGAATAGCTTGGTATAAGGTACATATTCCAAAAGCATATTATGCTGCTTTCATGTCAATAAGAGCAGATGAGTTTGATAGTGATTCTATGCTATATGGTAAAGAAAGAGTATTAGCAAAGATGGCACAAATAGATGCGATGGGTAACGCTGCTGCTCAAAAAGATAAGAATATGTATCCAATATTAGAATTAGTACTAGAAATGAATGAACGTGGTATAGAATTTTTACCTATAGATTTATACAAGTCAACTGTAAATAAATTTGTAGTTGAAAAAGATGGGATTAGACCTCCATTTTCAGCACTTAGTGGATTTGGAGAAGTAGATGCTAAAAAATTAGTAGATGCTAGAGATAAATATGGTACATTCTCATCAATAGAGGATATGGCAATAAAATC
>CANRAK010000017.1 GCA_947628575.1 uncultured Clostridia bacterium
AGCATATTCAACTAACCATCTAATTGCAAGAGTTTGTTTTCTGTCAGCTCTTATTTCCATTGGTACTTGGTATGTAGCACCACCAACACGTCTAGCTTTAACTTCTAGAGCTGGTGTAACATTATCTAATGCTTGTTGGAATGCATCTAAAGCTTCTCTTCCTGTTTTTTCAGCTACTATGTTAAATGCACCATAAACTATTTTTTGAGCTGTAACTTTTTTACCATCCCACATAACTTTATTAATTAATTTAGAAACTACTTTAGAGTTATATTGTGGATCAGGCATTACTTCTCTTCTAGCAATATGTCCTTTTCTTGCCACTGTTCTTCCCTCCTTATATAAAATTTGAATTTCATAAAAATTCATAGGTACTCAAAAATTATTAATTCTTGTAAGTGCTTGGTTTAATATTTTAAACTTAAGCGCCTAACTTAATTATTATTTTTTCTTTGCTCTTTTTGCACCATATTTTGATTTAGCTTGTACTCTATTTGCAACACCTGCAGTATCAAGTACACCTCTAACAATGTGGTAACGTACACCTGGTAGGTCTTTTACTCTTCCACCTCTAATTAGAACAACACTGTGTTCTTGTAGGTTGTGACCAATTCCTGGAATATATGCTGTTACTTCCATTGTATTTGTTAGTCTAACTCTGGCTACTTTACGAAGAGCAGAGTTTGGTTTTTTTGGAGTCTGAGTTTTAACAACTGTACAAACACCTCTCTTTTGTGGAGAAGATTGATTAGTACTAGCTTTTTTTCTAGAGTTATATCCTCTTTGTAAAGCTGGTGACTTAGATTTAGTTGTTTTTGTTTGTCTTCCCTTTCTAACTAATTGGTTAAATGTAGGCACTTAAATTCACCTCTCTTTCTTTATATTTCGTATTAGTCACATTAATACGTTTAATATTATACTAAAATTAGTAATAAAAGTCAACGTTTTAAAGAAATGTTACATAATTTTTTACTAAAATTAGCAACAAAAAAAGCCTCATACAAGAGGCTTTTTTATATTATAGATTTTCATTTACATTTGGTACACTTAAGCATACCCCAACATTTGTTCCTTGATAACTAAATTTATATTCATATTCATCAGTTATTACACTTGAAATTTCTTTAATATCAGAGAATTTATATCTTTCTACATCTATATATTTTTCAATTCCTGAATAGTTTGGATCATATACTTCTATCTTGTATTTATTCATATTTTTAGCATCCGCTAACACTTTTACAGCTAGAACTGTATATGTATCATTAATCCTTAGCATTACTGGCTCTCCATCAGATATTCTATCACATAAGTTTTTAAATGCAGTATCGTTATTATCATAGAAATTAAATTTCTCATCTCTATATTTTGCAATATCAAATCTAGATAATGTTCTTAATAATTCCATATCTGCATCATCAAGAGGAGCTTCATCTGGTTCTTCTTCTGCTAAATAATTTGTCATATCAAATCTAATTGCTTCATAATTTTTAAATGGAGCTTTTTCAACATTGTATGGAACAGAATAGAATGAAAATCCTAAGTTCTGCAATTCTTTTTTATGTGCAGAATTTAATGCTAGATTATTGTTTGTAGTTTTTGAGTTCCAGAAATCTGCTGGTAAATCAGATAAAACTGTTAAACTTACAGGTTTATATGTTCTTAGTGTTGTTATATCTGAAGCACTATTACTGCTATTAATATTAGTTGGCTTTGATGGTGGAGCTTCAACAACAGTACCATCAGTTAAAGTTATTTTTCTTGCACCAAGACTAGATGGCAAAGTATCTTCATACATCATTTTAGCATATAATACCATACCATAAGCATATCCATACATTTCTTGGCTATTTGAGAAATTAGAGAATGAAAAGCCGTCTCTTCCAACTAAAAATCCTGAATCTGCTAATACAACTGCATCATCTTTATCGTCATTATCTGTATCATATAAGTTATAATTTAAATCTGCAGATATTTCTTTAAATATAACCTCTAAATCGTCTGCAGTAGCAGCAAAATAATATTTTCCTTTAGTTTCACTAGCAATTGTTGTTAGGTTCTTTTCGTCTATTACACTTCCTAATCCAACTGTATAAATTTTTACTCCTTTTTCTTTTGCTACTTCTATTTGTTCTTCAAACAATTTATTATCATAACCATCAACATCACCTGTATCTTCACCATCAGATATTAATACTATATATCTTCTATTTTGTTCTTTTTCATCTGAAAATTGTTCAAGTCCACCCTCTAAAGCAGCTCCTACATATGTTCCTGTAAAGCTTTCAGGATCTGTTTTCATTGTAGTAATGCTATTTTTAACAGCTGTCTTATCTGAAGATAATTTTACAAGTTCTTTGTATTCAAATGTAAATTTACCTGCACCAAATCTGTAATTACCTTGTAGTCTGTCTATAAGTTCATTTACAACATCTACTCTTTTAAAGTTAACATCGTTTTCTTCACTGTCAGAAACTTCTTCTACAGGATACATAGAACCTGAGTTATCTATTAAAAATACAACTTCTGTAGCAAGATTTGATGTTAGTTTAGATGTATCTGCTATAAAATATTTTCCTAGAGTTTCATCATTAACTGTAAATGTTGCTGTTGATTTTCCTTGATCTATTTTTGTATCAAGCTTAGTAAATGTATTATTTTCTTCATCTAATTCATATACAGCAAGTTTAGATTCTTTTATATTTCCTTTTATTTTACTTTTATCATATTTTATTGTTATTTCAGCGCTATCTAGTTTAACTTGTGTATAAAAAGCATATACACCATCTATTACAGATGCAACATTATCTAATGTTTCGGTAGGATATTTATCTACAGATGTTTGTGTAAAGTTTCCGTTTCCAACCATTTTCATAGTTATATTATCTTGTTTAAATGTATATTCCAGTCTTCTTTCACCATCACTTACACCATCGTCTTTACTATCTGGTTTTAATGGGTCAAGTTCCATTATTATTTCGTCACCATCATTTAATCCATCATTATCTGTATCAACACTATTTTGGCTAGTTTTACTTGTAGAGCCCTCATAAATATCTGTTAATCCATCACCATCAGTATCTTGGAATAATATTTGGTAATTTGCTTCCTTATATTGATTAGATAAATCGTTTCCTATTACTGCAATTGTTTTTGACTGAGTTGCTTTTTCAGTTTTTGCTGTAATTGTATAAGTTCCCTCATCTGTAGGAAGTTTCCATCTTATAGTTCCATCACCATTATCTATTACTTTTCCTGCGTCAACTGACCATTCAATTTTAGCATCCTTAAGTTCACTACCATTCTTTTTAGCAATAGCTTTTAATTCTAACTCACTCGCTCTTGTACCTATAATATTTCCCATTTCTTCGTTAACATTGCTAATTGTTATCTTTACAGGATTAAATATTACTATAAGAATTATAAGTAACAATAGTATAATTATTGCAATAAAGCTAATTATTATTAATTTTTTTCTATTATCATCTATAAAATCTAAAGTATCATCTCTAAAGTCTAGTAAAGCTTCTTTAAAATTATCCATAAAACATTTCTCCTTAGTTTCATATACATAAATATTATATATTATTATATCAACTATTTCAACTAATTTTTAGGTATTATTATAGCATTCTGTATATTATAATAATACATTTTTGAGCCGTTTAAAAAATTATTCTCAAGTTGTTTTAAAACTACTAATACGGTTGATATTTTTTCTGACACATCACCTTTTAGATAAAATTCAATATAATTTTTATCTGAAAAATCATTGTAAATTTCTTTAAGTCTTTCACTTATATCCTCATCTTCAGATATAACATAATTACTATACACATAATAATTGTAATCTGTTGCTGTAGCTTCTGGTAACAGTTCTATGTTATCAAAAGAGCAGAAATTTTTCATTGCTTCACTTGTTAAATTAAAGTATGCATGATTAATTACGCCAGTTTCATCTAAAATAGATCTAGATGATGTTACATCTGTGTTATACCAATTTCCATCTAAATTAACTAAATTCCAAGCATGTGGATTATTATCTAATGTTCCAAGAACTATTATACTATCTATTCCAACTTGGTTATATATTACTTGCAATGATTTTGTAAATCCATCACACACTCCAATATTATCTATAAGTGTACCTTCAATAGTGTGATATGAACGTGGTAAATCTTCTAGATTTGAGTAAGTAACACTAGCTGCTAGTTTATCATGTATTTTTAATTCTTTTTCATAATCATTTAATCCATCTAAATCACTTGTGTATTCATTTATCTTTTCTTTAATTTTGTCAATTTTTTCGTTTACTAAATCTATATTTTCTTCTGTATAATTAAGTTTTACATATCCAATATTTCCACCAAGTCCAGATAAAATATATGAAGAATATTGAGATTTTAAATAAAATACTTCTGGATGATCATTTATAAATGCTGAAATAGCTACTGCTACTTCGTTTGCAAAAGTATCTTTATCTAAAGCAACGTAATCTCTTACCGCAAATTCAGTTTCAAAGTTCTTTACTGCATTAGATATCGACTCATATATTTTTTTCTGCTCATCTGTAAGCTTATCATAATAATATGAGTTCATCCTTATACCCAGTTCATTTATTTTAAAATCATTATTATATTTAATATATTTTGTTTTTACTTCTTCTAATTTTAATTTAACTGTATTTCCAGTTTGTGTTGGTATATCAGTAAAAAAAGATATATATAACACTAATATTACAACAGAAATAGTTACAAAAAAGTTACAAAAGGCTTTTATTGTTTTTTTCATAAGGTTTATCTCCTATTTTTATATATTTTATTATAAATATATTATTTTTTCAATAGAAAAATAGATACATACGTTAATATGTATCTATTTGCTATTTTATTCTACTATATCGTTTGATGCAGGTTTTACTATATCATCATTCATATCGCTAATTATAGATTTTTTTAGTACTTCTTCATCTATAACAGGCTCATTTTTTTGATTTAATTGTTCTTCAGTAACAATTTCAATACTGTCTGAATTAACAATACCTGTACCAGCAGGAATTAGTCTTCCTATTATAACATTCTCTTTTAGTCCTTGTAGTTTATCTACTTTACCTTTTATAGCAGCATCTGTTAAAACTCTAGCTGTCTCTTGGAATGATGCAGCAGATAAGAATGAATCTGTAAGTAATGCAACTTTTGTGATTCCAAGTAAAACTTTTCTACCTTTTGCAAGTCTCTTTCCTAAATCTTTAGCTTCTTTATTTGCTTTGTTAAATTCTGTCATATCTATTGTAGAAGCAGAAATTAATTTAGTATCACCAGCATCTTCAACATATATTTTTCTTAACATTTGACGAGCAACAATTTCAATATGTTTATCATCAATATTAACACCTTGTGTTCTATAAACTTTTTGAACTTCTTCAATTAAGTAATTTTGAACAGCTACTTCACCTTTAATACGTATGATGTCATGAGGATCTAATGAACCTTCAGTTAATCTATCACCAGCTTCAATTACTTGACCATCTGTTACAGCAAGTCTAGCACCATAAGGTATTAAGTATTTGTCTGCTGTTTTTTCATCTTTTACAACAGTTACTTCTTTATTATTTCCATGAGTACCTATTGATACAGTACCAGCTATTTCAGATACCATAGCAACACCCTTAGGTTTTCTAGCTTCAAATAATTCTTCAACTCTAGGAAGACCTTGAGTTATATCTCCACCAGCAACACCACCAGAGTGGAAAGTTCTCATTGTAAGCTGTGTACCAGGTTCACCTATTGATTGAGCAGCTATAATACCTATAGCCTCACCAACAGATATTGGTTCACCTGTTGCTAAGTTCTTACCATAACATTTAGCACATACACCTCTAATAGATTCACATGTAAGAGCTGATCTAATTTTAACCTTATCTATTCCAGTATCCATTATAATCTTTGCTACTCTATCAGTTACATATGTTCCGTTTGGAACAATTATATCTCCATTTACATCAAGAATATCTTGTGCTAAATATCTTCCTTCAATTCTTTCTTCTAATGTTTCTATTGCTTCACCAGATTCTTTAATAGTTTCAACTACTAATCCATCACGAGTTCCACAATCATCTTCCATTACTATTACTTCTTGGTTAACATCAACAAGTCTTCTTGTTAAGTAACCAGAGTCAGCTGTTCTTAACGCTGTATCTGCAAGACCTTTTCTTGCACCATGTGAAGAAATAAAGAATTCTAGAACATCTAGTCCATCTTTAAAGCATGATTTGATTGGAATTTCAACTGTTTTACCTTCAGTATCTGCCATAAGTCCACGAATACCTGTAAGCTGTCTAATCTGAGTTGGGTTACCTCTGGCACCAGTATGAGCCATCATTTGTATTGGATTTAATTTATTTGGGTTACTCATAACTGCAGCTTGAATATCATCAGTTGCTTTAGACCAAACTTTAATTGTTTCGTTATATCTTTCTTCATCAGTTATAAGACCACGTTTAAAGTTTTTACGTATTCCTTCAACTTGTGCATCAGCATCTGCAAGTATTTTTGCTTTTGCTTCAGGCACTTCCATATCTGCAACAGATACTGTAACGGCAGCTTTTGTTGAGTATTTATATCCATTTGCTTTTATATCATCCAAAACAGCAGATGTAGCAGTAATTCCATGTTTAGATATACATTTATCTATTATGATTCCTAGTTCTTTCTTTCTAACTGGGAAATCTATTTCTAGTTTTAGTTTATTTTCAGGTTGTGCTCTATCAACAAATCCTAAATCTTGAGGAATATAACTATTGAATATTATTCTACCTGGTGTAGCATCAATTATTCCTGTTAAATTCTCACCATCTACACTTCTAGTTACTCTAACTTTAATTGCAGAATGAATTCCAAGCACACCTTGATCATATGCCATTAAAACTTCATCTTCACTTGCAAATACTTTTCCTTCACCTGGTTCTCCATCAACATCAACTGTTAAATAGTAACTACCAAGTATCATATCTTGTGAAGGTACAGCAACTGGTTTACCATCTTGAAGTTTTAATAGGTTGTTAGAAGCAAGCATTAATAGTTTTGCTTCAGCAACAGCTTCTGGTGATAGTGGAACGTGAACGGCCATTTGGTCACCATCGAAGTCTGCGTTAAATGCTGTACAAACTAATGGATGAAGTTTTATTGCTCTACCTTCTACTAAAACAGGTTCAAATGCTTGTATACCAAGTCTATGTAGTGTAGGTGCACGGTTTAGCATTACAGGTCTATCTTTAATAACATCCTCTAATACATCCCATACTTCAACTCTAGTTTTTTCAACTATGTTTTTAGCATTTTTAATATTGTTTGCAATACCTCTTGCTACTAATTCTTTCATTACGAAAGGTTTAAATAGTTCAAGAGCCATTTCTCTTGGTAAACCGCATTGATAGATTTTAAGTTCAGGTCCTACAACGATAACTGAACGTCCAGAATAGTCAACTCTCTTACCAAGTAAGTTTTGTCTAAATCTACCTTGTTTTCCTTTTAACATATCAGATAGAGATTTTAATGCTCTTCCACCTGCACCTGTTAAAGGTCTTCCACGTCTACCATTATCTATTAAAGCATCTACTGCTTCTTGTAACATTCTTTTTTCGTTTCTTACTATTATATCTGGTGCTTCTAATTCTAATAATCTTTTTAATCTGTTATTTCTGTTTATAACTCTTCTATATAAATCATTTAAATCAGAAGTAGCAAATCTACCACCATCAAGTTGAACCATAGGTCTTAAATCTGGTGGTATAACAGGTAAAGCTTCAAGTATCATCCATTCTGGTTTATTTCCAGATTTAATGAATGCTTCAACTGTATCTAATCTTTTAATTATTTTTTGTCTTTTTGCACCAGTTGTTTTTTCAAGTTCTTTTTTAAGCTCTTTTTCCAATTTTTTCAAATCTATCTTAGATAGTAATTCTTTTACAGCTTCTGCACCAATTCCTACTTTTAAAGAATTAGGTCCATATTTTTCAAGAGCTTCTCTATATTCTTTTTCACTTAGTATATCACAAACTTTAAATCCAGTATCTTTTGCGTCAATAACGATGTATGAAGCATAGTATAATACTTTTTCTAAAGCTTTTGGTGATATGTCTAATATTGTACTCATTCTTCCAGGAATTCCTTTAAAGAACCATATATGTGATACAGGACAAGCAAGTTCGATGTGTCCCATTCTTTCACGTCTTACTTTTTTCTTAGTAACTTCAACGCCACATCTATCACAAATTATACCCTTGTATCTAACTTTTTTGTACTTACCACAATAACATTCCCAGTCCTTTGTTGGTCCAAAAATCTTTTCACAAAATAGTCCATCTCTTTCTGGTTTAAGTGTTCTATAGTTGATAGTTTCTGGTTTTTTAACTTCTCCTTTTGACCATTCTCTTATTTTATCTGGAGAAGCAAGACCAATACTAATTCTATCAAAATTATCCATATCTTGCATTTTTAAAATCCCCCTTACACCTATTTACTATTCTTCACTATCAGAATATTCTTCTGAATAATCGTCAGATGCATCAGCACCTAATTCTTCTTCTGTAAGTTCTCCGTTTTCCTCAACAGACATTTGGTCTAACTCATCATCTAGAACGAAACCTCTAAAATCATCTTCATTTAAAATACTTGAAGAATCAACATTTGGAGTAATTCCATCATTTTCTTCTTCGATAGACTCTTTAAGTTCAAATTGTTCATCTTCTTTATATAGTTTTAAGTCTAGTGCTAAACTTTGTAATTCTTTAGTTAATACTCTAAATGATTCTGGAATTCCTGGTTTTGGAATACTTTCACCTTTTACTATTGCTTCATAAGTTTTTAAACGTCCAACAATATCATCAGATTTAACTGTTAATATTTCTTGTAGTATATATGAAGCACCATAAGCTTCAAGTGCCCAAACTTCCATTTCACCAAATCTCTGTCCACCAAATTGAGCTTTACCTCCAAGTGGTTGTTGAGTAACTAGTGAGTATGGACCAATTGAACGAGCATGTATTTTATCTTCAACCATGTGATATAGTTTAAGCATATACATGTATCCAACTGTAACTTTTCTATCAAAAGGTTCACCTGTTCTACCATCACGAACCATAAATTTACCATCAGGATCAAGTCCTTTAGACTCAAATAATTCTCTTATTTCTGATTCTTTAGCTCCATCAAATACAGGTGTAGCAATTTTCCATCCATACAATTTAGCTATGTATCCTAAATGTACTTCTAGAACCTGACCAACATTCATACGTGATGGAATACCAAGTGGATTTAAAAGTATTTGTAATGGTGTACCATCAGGTAAGAATGGCATATCTTCTCTTGGTAGGATACGAGATATAACACCTTTGTTACCATGACGACCAGCCATTTTATCTCCAACAGATATTTTTCTCTTTTGAGCTATGTATATTCTAACAACTTTATGAACTCCTGCAGCTAGCTCATCACAGTTATCTCTTGTAAATATTTTTACATCTACAACTGTACCAGCTTCACCATGTGGAACTCTTAATGAAGTATCTCTTACTTCTCTTGCTTTTTCTCCGAATATTGCTCTTAATAATTTTTCCTCAGCTGTAAGTTCAGTTTCACCTTTAGGTGTAACCTTACCAACAAGTATATCTCCAGGTACAACTTCTGAACCTATACGAATTATTCCATTTTCATCTAAGTTGTTTAATGCTTCAGCACCAACATTTGGAATATCTTTTGTCATTTCTTCAGGTCCAAGTTTTGTATCTCTAGCTTCACAATCATAATCTTCAATATGAATAGATGTTAAAACATCATCTTTAACTAAATCCTCAGATATTAGGATGGCATCCTCATAGTTGTAGCCTTCCCATGTCATGAAACCAATAAGTAAGTTTTTACCAAGTGCAAGTTCACCATTTTGAGTAGAAGGTCCATCAGCTATAACTTCACCTTTTTTAATCTTTTCACCTTTACGTACAATTGGTTTTTGCATTATGCATGTTCCAGCATTTGATCTTTGATATTTTATTAATGTATATTCATCTTTTCCAGTTTTTGTATCAATAACAATCTTATCTGCACTTACATAAGATACAACACCATCATGTTTTGCAACTATAACTATTCCTGAGTCAACAGCTGCTTTATATTCTATTCCTGTTCCAACAATTGGACTATCTGTCTTAATTAGTGGAACTGCTTGACGTTGCATGTTTGCACCCATAAGTGCTCTGTGAGCATCATCACTCTCTAAGAAAGGTATCATTGCTGTTGCAACAGAAACAAGTTGTTTTGGTGAAACATCCATTAAGTCAACTTTTTCTCTTTCAATTTCTTCAATTAAATCTTTAAATCTAACTTTAACTCTTTTATTTACGAATTTTCCTTCACTATCAAGAGGTTCATTTGCTTGTGCAACAATGTATTTATCTTCTTCATCGGCAGTCATATATCTAATTTCATTAGTAACTACTCCTGTTTTCTTATCTACAATTCTATATGGAGTTTCAATAAATCCATATCTATTTATTTTAGCAAATGTAGATAATGAAGATATAAGACCTATGTTTGGACCTTCTGGAGATTCGATAGGACATAGTCTACCATAGTGAGTATGGTGAACGTCACGAACTTCGAATCCAGCTCTTTCTCTAGATAGACCACCAGGTCCTAATGCAGAAATTCTTCTTTTATGTGTAAGTTCTGCAAGTGGATTGATTTGATCCATAAATTGAGATAATTGAGAGCTTCCAAAGAATTCTCTTAATGAACCTACAACAGGTTTAATATTTATTAATGTTTGAGGTGTTGCAACATCTAAGTCTTGAGTAGCCATTCTTTCACGAACAACTCTTTCAAGTCTTGCAAGACCAATTCTAAATTGATTTTGTAATAATTCACCAACACATCTAACACGTCTATTTCCTAAATGGTCAATATCGTCTGTTGAACCAAGACCAAATCTTAAATTCATAAAGTAGTTAATAGCAGACATTATATCATCTAATGTTGCACATTTTACAACTAATTTTTCTCTATTTAATTTAATTTGTTTTCTTAATTCTTTATCTTCAACGTCTCCAATTTTTTCAAGTAACTCTTTTAATGCAGGTAAATATACATCTTCTTTTATAACTTCTTTGTCTATTTCTTTACCTAAATATTTAGATATATCTACTGTGTTATTTCCAATTATTTTTATTTTCTTATCTTCTCTTGTAATGTATACAACATTTACTCCAGAATCTTTAATTTGTTTTGCTACTTCTTCAGTTATAACTTCTCCAGCTTTAACAAGCATTTCTCCATCTTCAGTTATAACGTTTTCAGCAGCTACTTCTCCAACTGTTCTTTCAGCAATACTTAATTTTTTATTATATTTGTATCTACCTACTCTTGCCAAATCATATCTTCTTGGTTCAAATAATAATCCAAATAATAAAGATTTTGCAGCATCTACATGTAATGGTTCATTTGGTCTAATCTTTTTATAAATTTCAAGTAAAGCTTCATCTTGAGTTTTTGCTGGATCTTTATATAAGTTTTCGTTTATTAAATCATCTTCAAATAAATCCATTATTTGTTGATCAGATTCTATTCCTAATGCTCTAATCAAAGTAGTAATAGGAACTTTTCTAGTTCTATCTACTCTTGCATAATACACGTCTGATGAATCAGATTCAAGTTCAATCCATGTACCACGAATAGGCATTATAGTTCCTGAATATAAAAACTTTCCTGTTTTATCTCTTTGAGCATCAAAATATACTCCTGGGCTTCTTACAAGTTGTGATATAACAACTCTTTCTGCACCATTAATTAAGAAAGTTCCACTATCAGTCATTACTGGTAAATCACATAAGAAAATTTCTTGTTCTTTTATTTCTCCAGTTTCACGATTGATTAATCTAACTTGTACTTGTAATCTAGAAGAATAACTTGTGTTTCTTGCTTTTGCTTCTTCTATTGTGTACTTAGTTTCGTCTTCTAATCTATAATCTACAAATTCAAGTAACAAATTACCTGAAAAATCGCTTATAGGTGAAGCGTCGGATAAAACATCCTTAAGTCCTGATTTTAAAAACCACTCATAAGAATTTTTTTGAATGTCAATTAAATCTGGCATATCAATAACTTCTTTGATACTTCCAAAGCTCATTCTAGTGGCTTTTCCATTTTTTACTTCATGAATACGACTCATTTTCCTACCCCCAACTACAACTTAAAAAAGGCAACAAAAAGTCAAACTAGTTTACATAATTTAAAAATTTGTCAACTAATTTGATTCTTTATATATCCTTCTTTTTTAACTATTTTTTGTATTTTTTCTCAACTATTTCAACCTTCCTTTACGTTCTAGTTTACATAGTAATTTCAATTAGAAATAACATTTGTCTTATTATATCACATAAAAAAAACAGTGTCAACCAAAAAATTCATTTTTTCAAAAAAATTAAAACTAAAAAAATCAAGCTTTTTACACTTGATTTTTAAATATTTCCTTCTTTTAATCTATCGGCTCTGTCAGCAGCTATTAATGCTTCAACCATTTCATCTATATCACCATTTAGAAATGACTCTAATTGATAAATAGTATAATTTATTCTATGGTCAGTTACTCTACTTTGTGGATAGTTGTAAGTTCTTATTTTCTCACTTCTTGCTCCACTTCCAACTTGTAGTCTTCTTGTATTAATTCTTTCACTATCTCTTTCTTCTAATTGCTTTTCATATAATTTTGAGCGAAGCATCTTCATAGCTGTTTCTTTATTTTGAAGCTGTGATCTTTCATTTTGACATGATACTACAATTCCTGTAGGAATATGTGTTATTCTAATAGCAGATGATGTTTTATTTACGTGTTGTCCACCCGCTCCGCTTGCTCTATATGTATCTATTCTTAAGTCATTTTGATTTATTTCTATTTCTACATCTTCTACTTCTGGTAATACAGCTACTGTTGCTGTTGAAGTATGTATTCTTCCACTCGCCTCAGTTTCAGGAACACGTTGTACTCTATGTACTCCACTTTCAAATTTTAATCTACTATATGCTCCTTTTCCTTTTATCATAAATGATATTTCTTTAATCCCACCTATTTCTGTTTCGTTAATGTCTATAACTTCTACTTGCCATCTTTTAAGCTCTGCATACATAGTATACATTCTATATAAATTATATGCAAATAATGCTGCTTCTTCACCACCAGCACCGCCTCTTATTTCTATTATAACGTTACTATCATCATTTTCATCTTTTGGTAGAAGTAGTATTTTTAATTCTTCTTCTAACTGCGGTAGCTTTTCTTTTGCATTATAATATTCTTCCTCAGCCATATCTTTTAATTCAGGATCATCTAACATTTCTTTAGCATCATCCATTGTTTCTTGGACTTTTTTATATTCTAAGTACTTATCTACTACATCTTTCATGTTAGCTTGTTCTTTCATATATTTTCTCCATCTTTCTTGGTCAGCAATAACATCTGGATCAGAAATAAGCTCTGTTAATTCTAAATATTTCTTATATAGTTCTTCTAACTTTTCAAACATTTTAATAACTCCATTCTAAAAATATACTATTTAATTCTAACATACTTTAGTCTCTTTTTCAATATTATGTAGAAAAAAATGATATATACCTAATATATATCAGCATTTAGAGAAAAAGAAAAAGAGGTACTAAACCTCTTCTTCATCATTTAATATCTTTAGTTGTGCTTCAAGCATTGATTGAACCTTAATCTTATATATTCTCATCTGATTTTTCTTAGTTTCAATATCTACTTCAGCTTTAATAATTTGTCTTTGTAAATCTTCTAGTTTTTGCTTAGCATCAAGCTCAGCTGTAGATTTTATTGTTTCAGCTTGCTTTTGTGCTTCAAGTTTTATACTATCAGCTTCAGTTTGCGCATTTTCTACAGTTTTATCTATTCCTACTTCTAAAGAGCTGTAATGGTCAACAGATTCTTGTAATGTTCTTACTTGTCCTCTTAGCTCATTATTCTCTTTATATAATTTTTCATAATCGCTCATAACAAGAACTAGAAAATCTTCTACATCTTTTATATCATAGCCACCTAATTTAGCTTTTTTAAACACTTTATTATCTATATCTATTGGTGTTAGCATAATAATTCAACCCCCTTATTTTTAAATTTAAAAAAACAGGTCAAAGACCCGTTTTTTAAGCATCACTTATTTAAGCCAAGAAAAAGATTGTCTTTGTTCTTGTTGTTGTTTGTTCATTTGATTATTTTCTAAATCATTTTGGATTTCTACTGTTCTTGGTGTCATTAGATAAATTAGATTAGATACTCTTTGAATGTTTCCTTCAATCATAAAAGTAGCTCCACTTAAGAAATCTAATACACGTCTAGCATCTTCTTTTCCTACATTTTCAAGATTTATAATAACAGACTTTTTACTTTTTAAGTATGCCCCTACTTCTTCCACATCGTTATAACAAGTTGGTTGAGTTATAACCATTTTAGATGCTGACATACCATTGTTAACAGATATAACTTTTGTTTGTCTATTATTATCTTCAACTTCTCTTACAGATGCTCTTGCTCTACTACGAGCTCCTGCTTGTTGACTATACATTTCTTCATCTTGTATTTCTTCTTCATCTTCATATTCATCATAATTCTCTGCATAATTATCATCATATACATCATCATTATTTCCGCCAAGTCCAATTACCTTTAAGAATTTATTCATAATTTCTGCTCCCATAAAAATTAACCCCCTACGATATTTTGCATAAATAAAGTGCTGTTAATATCTTCGTTTTAAACTTTATCATAAATATAACTATTTGTCTATACTTTAACACGTTTGTAACATATTTTTAATTAAAATATGACATTGGATTTACTGGTACATCATTTATTTGCACTTCAAAGTGTAAATGTGCACCATAAGAATTTCCTGTATTACCACTATATCCAATAACTTGTCCTTGTACAACAGTTTGTCCAGGACTTACAGCTACTGAAGATAAATGTGCGTAATATGTTTCTATTCTTCTACCTTTTGAATCTAGTCCATTATCTATTACTACGTAATTACCATAACCATAATTTGTACTTGGTGAGAAATAGTGATCTTTTTTACCATCTGCTCTATATGGTCCGTTAGGATCAGTTGTAACAGTTGATGCTACAATTACTTTTCCAGATGCAGCAGCCCATACTTGACTTCCTATTGGTACACCTATATCTGTTCCATAATGTCCTGCATATCCACCAAATCCACATGTTATTCTACTACTAACAGTAGGCCATATAAATACATCTGAAAAATATCCGTTGTTTGAACCATACTGTTGACGAGCAATTTCTTCTTGTCTTCTTAACTCTGCTTGTGCTTTATCTCGTTCTTCTTTTAATATTTTATCATAAGCTAATAGTTTCTTTTCATCTGAATTTAAAGCATTAACTTTCTTTTCCTTTTGTGCTTTTACACTTTCTAACTCATTTGTAGATTTTTCAACATCATAGCTTAATTGTTCAAGAGCTAATTTACCTTCTTCTATGTTTGTTCTTAAGTTATCTGCATATTCTTTTTGAGTTTTCATATTTCCAATTAAAGATTGGTCATATTCTAATATACTAGTATATACGTTAAGCTTTGAGAAAAAATCTCCTATTCCATCTGATGAAATTAAAATATCAAAAACACTAGGTACACCATTTTCATAAATAGCTCTAAGTCTAGTAGTATATACATCTTCAGCACTATTATATAATTGTGCTGAATTTTGTAATTCATTTTGGTATTTTTCTACCTGTGAGTTTATTGTATCTACTTTACTTTGTAATCCATCTAGCTCTTGTGTATATTCTGCTATTTCTGAGTCTAATTCGTTTATCTCGTTATAATAACCTTCAACTTCTTTTTTTACAGAATTTATGGCAGCCTCATTAGCACTTAATTTTTCATCTAACTCTTTTGCTTTTTTTTGAGCATCACTTAACGCATCAGCAAAGCAAATATTAGTTGCATTTATTACAGTAAAAATTACAAATGTTGCCATTAAGGCTCGTCCTATCCCCCTCTTTTTCATAATTATCCCCCTCAAATTTTAATAATATGTAAATTCCACACTTGGGAAAAATTGTAGTGGATCTACTCTTGTACCATCAACATATACTTCTAAGTGTAAATGTGGTCCTGTTGAATTTCCTGTAGTACCAACATAACCTATTAACTGTCCTTTTTCTACATCTTCTCCTTCTTCAACTGCTAAAGAACTACAGTGTCCGTATAAAGACATATATGTTGAATTATTATCTGTACATTTTCCATGATTAATTATTATATAATTACCATATCCATAGTTACTATATCCAGATGTAGTAACTTTTCCTGCTTGTATAGCATAAATAGGTGTAGCATTAATATTTACACCTGCTATATCTGCACCTGTATGAGCACTTCCTGCAGGGTCTACTAAATTATATACTTCACCAAATCTAGTAGTTATTATTGTATAACCTGGTGTTGGATATGCAAAGTCTGTACCTGTAAATGTAGCTGATGTTCCATTTTTTATTTGTTCAGCTAACTCATCTATTACTTTTTGTACTTCTCTGTCTACATCTTCAATAGCTTGTTTTCTTCTTTTAACTAAAAGATCTGATGCTTCTTTTAACTCTTTTTGTTTGTTTTCTAGTTCAGACATTTTATCTACTTTTTCTTGTCTTTTATTTTCTAGTTCTGCTTTTGCATCTTCAAGACCTTGTTTTAATGCTTCTAACTGTTTTTTGTCTAATTCTATATCTCCTTTTATATAATTAATATAGTTCTGTTTATCTTGATATGTGTTCATTAATGTTTTATCATGTTCTAATATCATACTATACAAATTAAGCTTTAGCATAAGGTCTGTAAATCCATTTGATGTTATTATTAATTCAAATATATTTGGAATACCATTTTCATAAATAGTTCTTAGTCTTTTAGCATAAGTACTATTTACTACGCTATAACTATCATTTGCATTAGATAAATCTTTTTCTAATTTTTTTAGTTCTTTTTCTACTGAGTCAATATCATTTTTAATATCAGATAAGTCTTTAGTGCAATTTACAGTTTCACTATCTATTACTGCTACATCATAGGCATATAAAGCTAGTTCTTTTTCTACACCTGTTAATTTTGCAGCGTTTTCTTGTTGCTCTTGTTTTACTTGTTCTAATTGTTCTTCATATTTTGAAATAGTGTCTGCAGCACGTACTATAGGATTAGCAGATAAAAATAATATACTAACTGAAATAATAATATTTCTTTTTATCCTATATGACATTTACTAGCCTCCTATACTTTTAAATACTTTTTAAGTGATATAGCACTACCAAATATTCCAATAAATAATCCTAATACTATATATGCAAGCAATATTTGATACCAAATTGTAGAATAAGGTATAAACTTAAATACACCTAAAGCATAGCTTGTGTTTAATGAAACATATATGTATACATATACAATTGAGATTATTATAAAGGAAATTAATGCAGAAACAATTCCCATTATAGCACCTTCTACAATAAATGGTTTTACAATAAATCCATTTGTCGCACCAATATATCTCATTATAAATATTTCTCTTTTATTAGAATATACAGCTAATTTTATTGTATTAGAAATTATAAATATACTTACTACAAGAAGGACAATACCTACTCCAAGTAAAAATCCATTAGCTATTTTAGAAATAGATATTACTGCATCTATAGTATCTGCATTATATTTCACTTTATATATTCCATCTATTTTCTCTGTATCAGCTTTTATTCTTTCTGCTTCTTCAATATTTGTAAATTTTACTATAAATGAAGCAGGGAAAATATCCAATTGCTCTAGTCCGTCTAAAAAGTATTCTTGATTTTTAAATTGATTTTTTGCATCCTCATAAGCTTCATTTTTATCCATATACTCAATTTCAGATACACCTTCAATTAATTTTATTTCATCTTCCATATATGCTATATCTTCATCTGTAGCATTATCGTCTATGAAAGCTTGTAATCCTTGTTCTAATCTTAAAGTTTCAACATTTGAATTTACATTTTGTAAAATTATAATAAATATTCCTAATATGAGCATTGTTGCACATATAATTAGCATTGTAGATATAGTTTTAGAGCCATGTTTATTTAAGTTATCATAACCTTCTTTTATTAAATACGAATTTGTTGTCATCTTTAGTACACCCCTTTCGCATCATCTTTTACTACTTTACCATGGTCAAGAGCTATAACTCTTTTACTTAGCTCATTAACTATATCTTTAGCATGTGTTACAACTAGTATAGTTGTTCCTCTTGCATTAATTTCTAGTAAAGTCTTAAATATTTCTTCAGCTGTTTTAGGGTCTAAATTTCCTGTAGGCTCATCTGCAATTAATATTGGTGGTTTAGTTGCAAGTGCTCGTGCTAGTGCAACTCTTTGTTGTTCACCACCAGATAATTGGTTAGGATAGTATTTCTCTTTGCCTGTAAGTCCAACCATTTGAAGAACAGCTTTTAATTGTGCTTTTATTTCTCTTTCTGAAGCTTCAATTATTCTTAGAGCGAATATTATATTTTCCTCTACTGTCCTATCATATAACAGTCTAAAATCTTGAAATACAAATCCTATTTTTCTTCTTAAAAACGGAACATCTTTTTTCTTAATTTTAGTTATGTCTTTTCCATCAATTAATATTTTTCCAGATGTTGGTTCTTCTTCTTTTATCATTAGCTTTAAAAATGTGGATTTTCCTGAGCCTGATGGACCAACTAAAAATGCAAACTCACCTTTATTTATTTTCAAGTTAACATTATCCATAGCACATACGTCATGATCATATTTTTTTGTTACATTAATAAATTCTATCATTTGTATTTTCCTTTCATATATCAAATACACTCTTCCAATTAGATATTATCATAAAAGGAATCTTTTATCAACCGTATTTTCTACATATTTTGCATCTCTTTTAATACTTTTCTAATTATTATTTCAACACTATCATCTGCAACATCAATTTTAGATATAACATCCTTAACTTGTTTTTGTGTATATCCTAATACTTCAAGTGCAGTAGTAGCTTCTTCAATATTTTTGTTATTAGTTTCTTTAGTTTTAATCTTAACACTATCAACTTGTTCTTTTAGCACTTTATCTTTTAATTCAAAAATAATCTTTTGAGCCATTTTAGGACCTATTCCTGGTACACTTTTTAAAGCACCAATGTCTTCTGTTGCAATAGCAACGCATAAACTTTCAGTATCTACGTTAGATATAATACCAAGTGCAACTTTTGGTCCAACTCCACTTACTGTAATTAATTTTTTAAAAAATTCTAGTGTTTCACTAGCTTTAAACCCAAATAATCTCATATCATCTTCTCTTACATGAAGATATGTATATATTTTTTCTATATCATCAACTTTTAAAGTAAACATTTCAGATTCTGGCATATATATTTCATATCCTACATTATTTACTTCTATAATTATTCTATCCTTATATATTTTTTCTATTCTTCCCTTAAAAAAAGCATACATTTTTTCCACCTCAAATATATTTTACACAAAACTAAATTCAAAGTCAATTTATTCTCATATTATCCACAATATCCATAATTCTATCATAATTTCCATTTATTATTTTATCTATTATCTCTTTCTTTTCCACATAATCCACATCATCTTTTACTAATACTATTTCTATTCTTCCTTTACTACTTTTTTCTTCATATAAATAATTATAATTTGACATAGTAAAGCAAACACAAAATATACCAATAACTGATATACAAAATATTATATAATTCATATACAATCACCTATTATATTATACTTATTACATATGATAAAAGTGAAAAAAAAAACAGGTATTTACCTGTTTTAAAAAGTATGTGTTATATTATACTCAATTACAAAATATTCATATTTTGTCTCAAGCATAATATATGCCACGTTGTTATTATTTTCTTCATTGTAGTCATATACTCTCTGTATACTAACTACTTTTATGACATTTTCTTCATCAAGAATATATAAAGGCGAAGCCTTTAAATTTCTTTTTAAAAGATCTTGTCCAGTCATTTTTTTACTATAAGCAACTTTATTAGCATCAGCTAACATCTCTGTTTTTAATGGCATTGTCCTATAATCTTCTGTTTTCTCTTTATTTGTAAAATACCAATAGCCATCATCTTCTACGTTGTCGCTTCTAAAGTAATTTTTTAAAGAAAAGCCTGCGAAAGTTTCTTTTATGTTTTTTCTTTTTTCTTTTGTTTTTTCTTTTCTTTCTACATTTTCTTCTTTATTTTTTTGAGTTTGTTTTTTTGCTTTTTCTTTTTTCTTTGCCTCAAAACCATCAAGTTTATTATTTAATTTTTCGTTTAACTCATTAGCAGTAAAAAAATCTACTCCTTTTCTTAAAATGTTTTCTTTTACCATATATTTCTCCTCCTTATATTTATTAGATGGGCTAAATACCCACCTAATCATGGTAGGTACTTAAAATATAAATACCGTTTATATTATACCACTTTTTTAATGTTATGTCAACTAATTAGCGATTTAAGACATAAAAAAAGAGTCAAGCAAAAATAAATCTGCTTGGCTCTATTTTCTTGGCTCCTCAAGTAGGGCTCGAACCTACGACATTTCGG
>CANRAK010000018.1 GCA_947628575.1 uncultured Clostridia bacterium
CTGTACATCCTAGTATTCCTACTATTGTCATAAGAAACCTCTTTTTATACCTAAACAGATTTCTTACTGTAACCTTATTACTAAAGTTTAATCTTTTCCATATAAAAGGAATCCTTTCAAGCATTACTCTACTTCCAGACTTAGGTGATTTTGGCCTCATTAAAACTGCTGGTGTATTTTTTAGCTCTTTAAATGAAGTATATACTGTTGCACCAACAATGCACGCACTAATTAATATAAGTCCAAGTATTGCTATATCTAATTTAAAGCTAATTCTTATATCTGTTATCTGATACATCATACCATACAGAGCCCATAGTACTTTTGGAAGTAATACAAAGCCCACACATGCACCTAAGAAGCCACCCACTATACAAGCAAGGCTTGCATATATAACGTATTTTCTAGTTATTTGCAAGTTACTATAGCCCAAAGCTTTTAAAGTTCCAATTTGAGTTCTTTCCTCTTCTACCATTCGAGTCATGGATGTCAAAGAAATCAGTGTTGCAACCAAGAAAAACACAAGTGGAAACACTTTGGATATATTTGCTATAGCTTTTGTATCTTGTTTAAAGCTAACATATCCTGCGTTTGTATTTCTATCTAAAATATACCAAGTTGGCTTTTCAATATCTGCTATTTTCTCTTTAGCATCACTTAACTCCCTCTCAGCATCAGCTATTTTCTCATCAAATTCCTTTTTATTTTTTTCTAGTTCTTCTTCTCCATTTTGTAATTCTATTTTAGCATTTTCAATTTCTGTTTTAGCATTTGCTATTTGTGTATATGTTGTCCATTTAGTATTATTTAACTGTTGTTCTTGTTCTTTAAGTTGTTCTTTTGCTTTTTGAAGCTCATATTTACCATTTCCAAGCTGTTGTTTTGCATAAGCTATACCGTTATCTATTTCTTGTATTCCAGCCTCTATTGACTGTTTTGTGGCTTGTAGCTCTATTATTTGTCCTTCAAGAGCCGCTTTTTGTGCCTCATATATTTGTCTTTGATCTAGTGGCAAGTTTTCATTTTCTAGTAATTTAGATAACGACTCATATTGAGTTTGCAAAGTCGGTAAAGTTGTATTTACTGTATTTAAGTTATTTTGTAGTTCTTGTTTTTTTAATTCCAAGTCATCAAAAGTAGTATTATTTAATTCTTCTTCTTTTTGTTGTAGCTGATTTTTTGCATTATCTAGTTCTTGCTGAGCATTATTAAATTGTACATATGCATTTTGCTCATTTTGTTGTATTTGTGCCTCGCCATCTTGAATTTCTGCTCTTGCATCATCTAGCTGTTTTTGAGCATCTGCTAATTTAGACTCTGCATCTTTTTTCTGTATATCTAATTCTTCTTGTGCCTCTTTAACTTTCTTATTTGCTCCATCCACAAGGCTCTTTTTTCTAGCATTTTCTCTTTCCTCTTTAATTGCTTCAATATTTTGCTTTATACTTTCTATGTAATCTTCATATTCATCATTAAAAGCAACATATTTTTTAGCATCTTTTGCTGTAATATATATACTTGTATAAACATCATCTACGTTTATATTATCGCTTGCCACATATATATAATAATTTATTGTCCCTGCACCCAAGCTACTTTTCCCTCTATCTCTAGATATATATAGTGGGCTTTTAGCAGTACCTGTTATAACAAGATCTTTATTTTTTAATATAGGTATATCTTCACCTGAATCATTAGTTGTATCTTCTATTTCTATTGTTATCTTATCTCCTATTTGCTTATTATTAGCATTCAAAAAAGAAGTTTCAACTAAGCATTCATTTGCATTTTGTGGCATACTTCCTTCAATTAGCATTGGATTATTAACACCAGTTATTGATATAACTTTAGCTATAATTTCGCTATTTTCAGTTTCTATTTTCCCATCAACTTCGTAGCTTGCATAGACGTTTTCCACATTATCCACTTTAGATAGTGCATCTACGTCTTCATCTGTAAGTCCAAGTGTTGAAAGTACTTGTATATCATATACATTTTGATTATCATAATACTTATCTATAGTATCCACCATATCTGGTGATGATGCTCTAAGTCCTGCAAAAAAGCCGACACCAAGGAAAGCCATTAGTAAAATGGATATAAATCTTTTATATGTATTTTTTATTTCTTTCAAACTATCTTTTAGTAATGCCTTTTTCATTATTACCGACTTTCCCTCCCATCTAACAAAATTTACCTACCATTCTATATCTTCTACTGGTGTAGGACTTGAGTTATTTACTATTTTTTCTACCGAACCATTTTTAAAATATATAACTTTATCTGCCATTGGTGCTATTGCAGTATTATGCGTTATAACTAGTACTGTCATTTTTTCCTTTTTACAAGTATCTTGCAATAGTTTAAGTATCTGTTTCCCTGTTTTATAATCTAGAGCTCCTGTAGGCTCATCACAAAGTAGTAACTTAGGATTTTTAGCAATTGCTCTTGCTATAGCAACTCTTTGTTGTTCACCACCTGAAAGCTGTGATGGAAAATTATCTTTTCTTTGAGATAATCCTACTTTATCTAATACTTCATCTGTATCTAAAGAATCATTACAAATCTGAGTTGCAAGCTCCACATTTTCCTTTGCAGTTAGATTTTGTACTAAGTTATAAAACTGAAAGACAAAGCCTATATCCTCTCTTCTATATTTTATTAATTCTTTTCCTTTAAGGCTAGTTACTTCTTTTTTATCTACTATTACCTTACCAGATGTAGCCGAGTCCATACCACCTAAAATATTTAGTGTAGTAGTTTTTCCTGCTCCACTTGGTCCAACTATTACTACAAGCTGACCTTTTTCTACAGAAAAAGTTGTATCATTTAAAGCATTTATTGTAACTTCGCCCATTTTATACTCTTTTTTTACGTTATCAAACTCAATATATGCCATTTTACTTCCTCCATATATATTATTACATATCATATTTTACTACAAAATTGTGAATATAGTATGATTTTTTTAATAATTAAAGAAAAAAACTTAAATATTAAAAGCTCATACACTTTTTATGAATAAAAAAACTGTGAAATTCAATACACTATATAAAGTGTAAAATTAAATATCACAGTCTAATTATTATCTATATAATTTTATTTAGCTTTATTGTTATTTTCTAAGAATATCTTTCTAGTTACAAAATTAAACACCATTACAATAGCAGTAGCTATTATTTTTGCCAACATTTTTTGCATAGAAATAGATATAAATAAGTATAATAGAATTTCAGTTATTAAAAGTCCAATAACACTTAAAACTATAAACTCAATAAATATTCGTTTCTTACTTTTTTCTTTATCTACATTAAATATCCACTTAACACTGGCAATATAGTTGTATATTACAGACACAGTGAAAGAAAGCACATTTGCAATTAACGGATTTACTCCTAAGAAATTATACAAAATATAATATACAAGCCAATCAATAACAGTAGCTATACCACCAACAATAATAAACTTAAAAATTTGTATAACTAGCTCTTTATTTACCTTTATAGGTAAAGCATCTAAAACTTTAGATACTATTACATCTACTTTATCTGTCTGTTTCATCGTTTCCCCTTTTCGTATTAATTAATATAAGCTCAAATAATTGTTTATGCTTATTAACAACAACTTCTAATATTATTCCACATATTAGCATCAAGCAAGCTACTATTAGCATAAAGCCTGCAAATATTAAAGTTGGGAATCTAGGCACAATTCCTGTTTTAAAGTACTCTACAAATACTGGTGTGCCTAATAAAATTGAAAATACAAAAAATACTAAACTAACTAATCCAAAGAACATAGTAGGTTTATATTCTTTAAAAAGTCTAGCTATTGTTTTTAATACCTTTACGCCATCAACATATGTATTTAATTTAGAAGTACTTCCATCAGGTCTATCCCTATATTCTATAGGTATTTCCTTTAATAAAAAATTTTTATCTAAAGCATGTATAGTCATTTCAGTTTCAATTTCAAATCCTTTAGAAAGTACAGGGAAAGTCTTTACAAACTTATAACTAAAAGCTCTATATCCTGTCATTATATCCTTAACATTTCCCTTAAATAATACGTTTATTAAAAATCTTACTAGTTTATTACCAAAGTTATGAAATAGTCTTTTATTTTCTTTAAAATAAGTTGAAGATAATCTATCTCCTATTACCATATCTGCTTTTCCTTCTAATATATAATCGCACATTTCCTTTGCACTTTCAGCAGGATATGTATCATCTCCATCAATCATTAAATAACAATCTGCTTCAATTTCGCTAAACATTTTTCTAATAACGTTACCTTTTCCTTGTTTATACTCATGTCTAACAATTGCACCAGCATTTTCAGCTAACTCAACTGTGTTATCTGTTGAATTATTATCATAAACATATATATCTGCCTGCGGTAATGCATTTTTATAATCTTTTACAACTTTACTTATCGTTTTTTCCTCATTATAGCATGGGATTAAAACCGCAATTTTCTTCATAACACTCTTCCTTTCTACATGTATTATATCTTTTATTTTATATTTTTTACTATACTTTATATAATAGCACTATTGTTTATATAATACAAAAAAAATTAAAAATCTACCTTTTTTCTATAAATAATATTTTATCATTATTACTGTAAAAATCAAGTAAATAAATTATTTAAAATTAATTTTAAGGTTAATTTATAGTCTCTTTGTATATCCAGTCAAGAAATTCATTACTTGCTCCATCTATTTTATAATACGAAACTTCACACACTTGATAATCATGAATTTTCTTTATTTCTTCTTCAACTGTATTATATAATGATAGTCTTGTTCTCATTTCTATGTGATATTCACAAGCTTCCTCAATTTCTCCATTCCACCAATATTTAGACTTTCTTTTAGATATTTGTACACCAGCTACAAGTTTTTTAGCTAGTAAAGTATCTTGTATTTTTAAAGCAACTGCCTCTTTATCACAAAGTGTTGTAACTACTATGCACTCTTTCATATACTCCACCCCTTTCAAAATCTTACATCATTCATTTTTTACATACTATTAAATATTATTTTTTAATACTTACTAAGCTTATCATTTAACTCTTCCCATTCTCCCATTTTCTCTGTCATTTTACCTTCTAGCTCTTCAATTTGTTTTTGTAGTTCACTAAGCTTAGTATAGTTTGTACATATATCATCTTTTTGCATTTCATCTTGTATATTTTTTATTTGCTGTTCATACTCATCAATTATATTTTCTAATCTTTCTATCTTATTTTTTATCCTATTTTTTTCTTTATTTTCTAGATATGCACTATTATCTTTTTTAGGCTTAGTTTCTTTATCTTCAACTATAGTAGTATCATTTCTTTTTTGTAGGTATTCTTGATAAGTACCTCTAAAATATATCACCTTATTATTCTCGAATACTAATAATGAATCTGCAATTTTATTTATAAAGTATCTATCATGAGATACAACTATCACAGCTCCTGTATATGCTTTTAAAATATTCTCTAAATTTTCCTTTCCTACGATATCCATGTGATTAGTAGGCTCATCTAAAAGTAAAGTATTAGGTCCTTTTTTAAATATCTTACATAGCTCTAATCTTACTTTTTCGCCACCAGAAAGCATATTTATTTTTTTATCTATATCATCTTTATAGAACATAAAAGATGCAAGAGCACTTCTAACTTGAGTATTAGTTAATTTTGGAAATGAGTCCATGTATTCTTCTATTACTGTTTTTTCTTGATTTAAAGACTCCATTTGCTGGTCAAAATATTCTTTATCCACATTATGACCATACTCAAATTTTCCACCTAATTTTGGTATTCTACCTATTAATGTTTTAAGTAGTGTAGATTTTCCCTTACCATTCGCACCAATAACACCAAGTTTTTGACCTCTACATAAATCAAAAGTAACTGTAGCAATTGGGCTATCATAACCTATTTTTAAATCTTCTACATTTAATACAATCTTACCACTTTCTCGACTTTGCTTAAAGTTACTTGAGAATGTTTTTAAATCATATCTATTAGGTTCTTCTATAATATCCATCTGTTCTATCTTTTTAAGCTTAGATAAAGCCATTTTAGCTTTAGTAGGCTTATACCTAAATCTATCAGCTATAGCTTTTAGTCTTTTTATCTCAGCTTGCTGATATTCGTAGTCTTTAAGTTGCTTTTCATAGTTAATTTTTTTCTGCTTTTCAAATGCTGTATAATTTCCAGTATATTCTGTCATAGAAGCATATTCTATTTCATATACTTTATTTACTATTTTATCCAAAAACATTCTATCGTGAGATACGATAATTACTGCTTTTGGGTAATTATTTAGATAATTTTCTAACCATTCTATAGTAGTAATATCTAAATGATTAGTAGGCTCATCTAAAAGCAATATATCTGGCTTACTAAGTAGCAGTTTAACTAATGCAATTTTTGTTTTCTGCCCACCGGAGAACTCATTAATATTCTTATTCATATCTTCGTCTGTAAAGCCAAATTTACGTATTGCAGTTTCATATTCCTTTTTATATGTATAACCATCTAACAGCTCATATTTTTCAAGTGCATTTGTGTATTCTTTAATTGTTTTTTCATCTGAGCTAGTATTTAGTTTTTCTTGAAGTAAGGCTATTTTCTTTTCAAGAGCTATAATAGGCTCATAAACTTCTAGTATTTCTTCTAGAAGTGTTAAGTTAGAATTGCTAAATTGTACCTGTTCAAGATAGCCTACTATAGGATTTCCTTGCTTATATATACCAAACTTAGTATCACCTATTCCCTGTTCAATAAGCTCATTATTAATTATTCCTTTTAATAATGTAGACTTACCACATCCATTTCTACCAACAATAGCAATTTTATCTTTATCTTTTATCTCTATATTTATTTCCTCTATTATTGTATCTGCTCCATAAGATATTGAGCCATTTACTATTTTATAGTTCATCATTCCTCCAAATTTAATATCTGTATTATACCATAAATATACATAAATTTCAGTAAAATAGCATAAAAAAAGAACCCTATTCTTTATAGAATAAAGTTCAGTAATTTTTTAGTTACACTAAATTACTTAATTATAAGCTCTAGTGGTAATTCATGACTTAAAAACCAAAGTGTTGATGCACTATAACAATATGCTCCTGACTGAGTTAGAACAACTATATCTCCAATATTAGCATTTTCAATATACTCATCCCAAGATATTTTATCCTCTGTCATACATAAAGGTCCTTCAATATCTACAGTCTCATTTTTAACTTCTATCTGTTCGTTATATAGTTTATCTTCGTTCATTTTAACTATATATACTGGATGTTTTCTATCAGTAGCTATTGGTAATCTCATGTGATTAACACCGCCGGCTGTTACTATATGTTTCATTCCTTTACAGTCTTTAATATCTACTATTTTTGTAGCATAATAACCTGCACTTCCAACAATATATTTTCCAAGTTCAAGTATAATTTCTTTATCTTCAAAAGAATATTTTTTAAGTATCTCACCTAGTTTTATAAAATAATCTTTTGTATTAAATTTCATACCAGCTTTAGTATAATCTATTCCAAAGCCTCCACCAAAATCTATAACTTTAACTTTTCCAACAACTGTTTCTGCCTCTTTAACAAACTTAAATACAAAATCTGCATATTTTAGTAATATGTTATAATCTAGAACGCCGTCAGCTGCAAATACATGAAATCCGCAAATATTTAAATGACTAAGCTTTTTAATATAACTATAGTCTTCTTTAAATCTAGATTGGTCTATACCCATCTTTGTAGACATACCTGCCATATATTCTGAGGCACCGTCTAAGAAGTAATTAATATTTACTCTAAGTAATATATCTACTTTAGGGATATTCAATCTTTTTGCTATATCATTAATTCTAATTGCTTCAACGACTGATTCAACATTAATATATCTAATTTTACTTTTAACAGCTTCTTCAAGTTCTTGAGGCGTTTTACCAGGTCCTGTAAATAATACTTTTGACATATCATCTAGTCCGATTTGTCTTGCAATATTAAGCTCACCTATAGAAGCAATCTCAATACCTGACACTTCTTTATGCTTAAGAACATGTTTAAGTACTTCTTTATTAGGATTAGCTTTCATTGCATAGTATAAAGAAACATTTGGCAACTTATATTTATCTATCTCATTTATCCTATCTGTTATTTCTTGTAGGTCATATATATAGCAAGTAGGATTAGCGACAACTGCTTTATTATTAGTAAAAGTTTTTCTAATATAATCCTCTATTTTTCTATTCATAAAAAATACCTCCTAATTAAAAAGTAATAATAATAGAAAAAAAGTAGGAGTAGTTAAAGTAGTAATTATACTACTCCTTTTTTTATCTCGAATTTCTTTTTAGTACCTTTTGTGGACCCATCTGAGTGGGTCCTTCTAAGGGTATAGAAGTCGTTTTTTCAAGATAATCATCATAGTTGCCAATATAATTTTTGAATCTACCATCAGAAAGTTCAACGACTCTGCTTGCTACCTTATTAATAAAGTAACGGTCATGTGATACAAAAAGTACAGTTCCACCAAAATCGCTTAATGCTTCTTCAAGTATTTCACGATTTCTTACATCAAGGTGGTTTGTAGGCTCATCAAGTATTAAGAAATTAACATCATTTTGAACAAGTTCAGCAAATTTAAGACGTACTTTTTCTCCACCAGACAATGCTGATATACGTTTTTGAACATCATTACCATAGAAATGAAATGATGCAAGTGTAGAATATGTGTGAGTTAAAGTACCATTAAAATGCTTTTGGAACTCTTCTAATATTGTTTTATTCTCATCTTCAAAGCTTACTTGTTGTGGTAAATACGCAACTTTTACATTGCTACCTAAAGATATTGTTCCATCTTGACTTTGAAGTGAGCCAAGTATAAGTTTTAATACTGTAGACTTACCACAACCATTTTTCCCTATTAAGCACACTTTATCTTTATATTGTACTTCAAGGTCTGCACCACATAGTATTATATCTGCATCATCATAAGCAAAAGTAACATCTTCAAGTTTTAATACATCATTTCCAGACCTTGTTTCTTGGTTAAAATTAAGTGCTATATCTTTTTGAGTCTTAGGCTTTTCAATTTTATCCATCTCTTCAATTCGTCTTTCAAGTTTCTTTGCTACTTTATATGCTTTCTCTGAGCTTTGTGCACCCCACGCTCTATTTTTTCTAATAGTATCTTCCATATCTGCAATTTTCTTTTGTTGAGTAACATAAGCTTGCTCTTGTGCTTCTCTCTCTAATTGTAGTTGTTCAACATATTCAGTATAATTACCAAAATATGTTTTAACATTACCATCTGCAATTGCAAATATTTTATTTACTGTCTTATCTAGAAAATATCTATCGTGAGATACTAACACTACAGAGCCGTTATATCCTTTAATAAAGGACTCTAGCCAACTAAGTGTTGGTATATCTAAGTGGTTAGTAGGCTCATCTAAAAGTAATATATCTGGTTGTTTAAGTAACATTTGCGCAAGGCAAACTATAGTTTTTTGTCCACCACTAAGTGATTTATATGGTTGATCTAAAAATTCAGTAATTTTTAAATTAGCTGCCATTTTTTCAATATTAGATTCAACTTCATATCCACCTCTAGTAATAAACTGATCCTGTAATTTACCATACGAATCCATTACTCTAGTTAGCTCATTTTGTGAGATATCCGGATTACCCATTTTATTTTCAAGCTCATGTAGTTTAGATTGTAATTTAGCTAAATCTTCATAAGCATTTCTAAGGAAATCCCTAACAGACATATCTGATTCAATCTCAGGTGCTATTTGAGATAAATAGCCTATAGTTGCGTCTTTTCTTTTGCTAACAGAACCACTACTTGGTTTTTCTAAGCCTGTTAACAATCTAAATATTGATGTTTTTCCAGTACCGTTATTTCCAACAATAGCCACTTTCTCTAAGCTATTAATTTGAATTGATACTCCATCTAAGATGTTTTTGAAGCCATAATTTAATGTAACATTGCTAAGTTCTATATCTAGCATAAAATCTTTCCTCCCATCTTATAATTTTGTATTATTCTTAACAGTTAAATAATGCAAAGACTGCATAATAATATTAAGAATTGTTGTACCTGTTATTACACTGCCTTCACAATTTGGATTATACTCTACAAAATCCATCCCGACAACACATCCAGACACATTTATAAAATCTTTTAGATATTTAAGTGTATCTTCATATGTTGCTCCACCGGGTTCAGGACAATTAGTAGCAGGTGCATAAATTGGATTTAAAAAATCCGTATCAAATGTAATATACACATTCTTCCCATCTAATTCTTCTAATATATTATCATATTCTTGCTCTATTTTGCTATATGGAACTATAAAATTTCCTTTTCTTTTGCTATGAGCAATAGCCGGGCCACTATTTAAATTGCCTCTAAGACCAAAATGTATAATTTTAGATACACCACTTAGCTTACTTACTTCATTCATAACAGAACCATGTGGATACTCTTCGTATTCATCTATATAGTCGCTATGTGCATCAAATTGTACAACAACTATATCATTATATATCTTACTGTTACAAATCTTTCTTATAAGTTCAAAGCTAACTGAATGATCTCCACCAACAAATATAGGTACTGCGTAAAATGGAAATGATATTTTAGTTAGTTTATCTCTAAGCATTTCCATATTACTTGCTTCTACATTTCCAAAATCTACTATATCTGTATCACTTAATATAAAGCCATCATCTGGATTATACACTTTAAGAGGTCTAGCTGTAGAATCAGCATTTGCATATCTATAAGATAATGCACGTATTTCATTTGCTGCATTTTCCACACCTTTTAGATAATCTGCACTACAATACTTAATTCCAATAAAGCAAAAATCATAAGTTGCATCATACCTTTTAGGTGACTCTAAAAATGTACCTCTCATATTATTTATCCTCCTTAAATAGATTAATAATTCTTGTTAGGCCATCCATGAATTGGTCATATCCTCTTGATATAGTTATTCTAAAGCCAAGTTCTTCAAGAGGTAGTCCAAAAACATTTCCAGGTGTAACAAGTATGTTTTCATTTTCAAGGATGTATACAAATAATTCATGAGATGTTGTTACATTTTTTCTATGACATACATCTTTTCTAAGAGTAATATACATTATATTACCTGCATCTGGATAAACAACATTTTCTACTACATCACTTTGACTATTCAAATAGTCATAAGCATCATAGAAAATTCTTTTTACAAGTGAATGATAATACTCTTTTTCTTTAATGTACTGTAATGTCTTAGGTGATTTATCATTATTATCTAAATTTACTCTTTGTGTCATCTCAACTATTCCAAGTGCTTCAAGAAATGTTGAGTTAGAATAATTAGTAGCTTCTCCTAACTCTAATAATGAGTTAATTATTTTAGGATTTTTACTAATTGTCCAGCCACATCGTAAATCTCCAAGTTGTGGAATATCTTTACTAAATCCTTTAATTTTTACCAACTTATCATAGTCTTTTGCCATTTTGAATATTTGTACTCGTTTATTATTAAACATAGGTGCTTCTTCAAATATAGCATCATATATAATGTATATATTTTTGCTAATACAAAAATCTACAATTTTTTTAAGTTCATCTTCATCAATAAACTTACAAGCTGGATTAGCTGGATTAGTAATTAATAATGCTGCAGTTTTATCTGTATAAGCTTTTTCTACATCTTTTAATGTCATTTTATAGTCATTCTTTTTACCCATAAGTATAACCTTAGGAATAAGACCATAATATGTTAAGCTTTTCATAAGTCCGGCATACGCTGGTACTGGATAAATAATTTCTACATCTTGTGCGAAATTATTTTCTTTTGCAATAATTTGTGCAATAAAATTTAAAGCGCCTGTAGTTCCATTACCACCAACTATTACTTCATCAGGTATTATCTTTTCGCCTTCAATAACAGTTTCATGGCTTGCTATTAGTTCTCTTAATTTACTTTTACCACCAGGATAAGAATATCCCCAATCCATATCTTCCTCTGGGTCTTCTAATGTTCTATATATTTCATCTCGTATACAAGAAAATAATGGAAAGGTAAACCAATCTAAATTAGAGGCATCCATTAAGAGAGCATGTCTTTCAAGGCCAATATCAAAATACTGTGACATTGTAAGTTTTTCTTTATGATTATTCTTCATAAGAAATTAACCTCCTATTCTATTTTTACAGGTAAGTACAGCTACTACTGTATCATTACCATTAGTTTTAGAATATTTTTCTACAGCTGCCATAGCAGACATTGATGTGTAGTCATATGTTGCTTCATATTCTGGATGGCTAGATATGAAGTCATCTATCATTTCATCATTTACAGATAAAAAGAATGCTTCATCTCTTTTTGCCATATCATATATCTTCTTGTAATTAAAGCAAGTATCATTAGATAAGATAGTTTTAGATTCTACTGGTTTATCTATAATGTAAAGTTTATCTTCTACATTATTCATATATCCTTGTTCAATAGGATTACCACCAATAATCTCAACTACTCCTATCTTAGGAATTTTATCTATTTTTCCAGATTCAAACATTTCTCTAAAAGCTAAATTTTGCGCAACTATATCCATACCACTTCCACAAGGAATAATGACTACATCTGGTGCTTTCTTTAACTGTTCGACTATCTCATAAGCCATAGTTCTAAGTCCAAGCATATACGAGATGTTTGTATTTAAAAAGCCCCAAAAGACATCATTATGTGTAAGTGAATACTTCATATAATCTTCATAACTTTGAATAAATGTATCGCTAAAATATACTTTATCTGCTTTTGAGATTAATTTTAAACTAGATTTAGATACATCTTTGTGTACAAATACAATAGATTTAATATTGTATTCTTTTGCATACTCAATAGTAGCTATTGCGCCACTACCACATGATACTACTGCTACTTTATCTTTACCGTGAGCAATAATCTCATTCATAAGATTTTCCATACCTCTATCTTTAAAACTACCAGTTGGATTTTTAGACTCATCTTTTAAGTATACATTATCTGAATACTTAATCATGGGTGTGTTTCCAGCTTTAAGTTTAGATTTTCTCCTAACTTTAGGAGGGATTATTGTTCCATCTTTAGAAATCTTAATTTCAAATTCAGGTAAATAATCCTTTATACTCCAAAAGTTAGTAGGTACTAAATCTAGTTCTACTTCTCTATGTCTATGCTTAATCTGTTCAATAGGATATTCAAATTCCTTTTTACAAATTTCACATATAACTTTCATATTACTCCCTCTTTCCTAAAATATCTTCAATTCTTTCTATAATTGTGCGTGAATCTCTAATATTTTTAGTTTCTTGCCATAAACTGTAACAATGAGGGCAATGTTTAACACTATCTAATTCTTTAACATCATAAGTCATATTAAACTTTTTAATAGCTTCAACAAATTCATTAGTACAATGAGAACAGTTACTAGAAGTCATGTGTGGAAATATCTCATTTCTTCCTTGAAATCCTGTCCCTTGACTGCCACTAAGTACTTCTTCATCAAAATAACCGCCAAGTCTAATATCTAATTTCTTATCTGGAATATTATTATATATACCATGGATAATATCTATAAGACTCCATAACCACGGTACTCTATATAATCCCAAGTTATACAGATGATTAGCAAGTGAATTATCTTGTAAAGATGTAGGCTCAATAGATACAGCATCAAAGTCAAATTCTTTAAAGCAATCTGTAGATGTTTTTATTGCATCTATAATAGCCTCTTGCTCTGTTAGAAAAATAGGCTTAAAATTAACATACGCTAATGCTTTCATATTGTATTTATGAAGCATATTAACCGCATCAGTTAGTATTTGCGTATCTTCTAAAGCTTTATGATGACAAAGTTGTCTAATTGTATAGTCTGTTGATTCTACTCCTATACCAACTTCAACAATACCATCATATACTTCTTTTATGACAGATAAGATGTCATCTGTTACGTACTCAGCTCTAGACTCAATTATTACCTTTTTTACGCCTTTATATTGATTAAGTGTACTAAAAATGTATCTTACTGTTTCAACAGGTATTTCTTCTTGATTTAATAAGCTACCAAGATTGTATACACATACTACTGGATAATTGTTTAAATCAAAATCTTTACTGCTACTTTCAATAAAGCTACCATCAAGTACTGAATTCCATTGTTCAACATAATTTTTATGTGTAATTTTTTCGGTAAGTGGTGAGCCATTTAAATGAGCACACATCGAGCAACCGCCATTTTTCTTGTAATGTTGACATCCGTTAGACCTTAAAACTATCATAACTCTATCAACTGTTTTGCCTTCATAGAAAAACTTATTTATTTCCACTTCAGCAAGTTTTGTTTTTTCAAAAGGCAAATTTGGTGTATTTGCCCGTAATTCTTTAATTTTTTGTTCAACTTTCTGGGATGCAGATTCAAACATTTTCTGTTTGACATAGCTCTTAGCTGCTAAAAAATTATTTTTAGTCATATTAATTATCCCTCCTAAATTAAACTAATGACACATCTGTACTTTCTGCCGTTGTCATAAGGTAACTTATCCACTTTATGCACATTTATTTTTGTTGTTTTCGGTAATAAAGTATATAGTGACTCTTTAATGCTTCTTAGTTTTACAGAATACTCTCCTTCAATAAGATAAAGGTCAACTACTCCTATTTCAGGTTGTACAAATTGGTATTTTAATCCATGTACTGGTATTCCATAAGTTAAAAACCAATTATATGCAAGATCCATAAAACAAGATGCTGGAATCTTTTCACCTGTATCAGTTATAATACAGTCCATAGAGCGACCTTTAACTCCTTCAATAATTCTTCCGTGATTTGAACAGCTACACTTTTCATCTTTAACTATTTTAGTCAAATCACCTTGAATATATCTAATTATTGGAGTTGCTGTATTTAGTAAATTTGTTCCTACAACAATACCTACATTTCCATCTTCAAGTTTATTTCCATCTTCATCAATTATCTCAATAAAGCATGCATCTTCTTCAAGATGGTAATGATGATTAGGACACTCAAGTGCAATTCTAGTTAGTTCTTCACTACTATACTCATCTAATACTTCAACATTTAGTGCCTCTTTAAGCATTTTTCTTTGTTTAGCATCAGACTGTTCTGAATGAACAATAACTAATTCAACACCATAATCTGAAAGTTTGACTCCTGTTGATGCTATCTTTTCAAGATATGTTGGATATGTAGATATATATCTAGGTCTAGTCTTTTTTATATGCTCAATTGCTACATCTACTTTTGTAGTTGTTGGTAAAAAGTCTTGTAAATATTTATTACCAATATTGTCTACCCACCATGGGCAAGTATAAATAAATAGTATAACATCATCTTCACAATATTTTTTACCTGATTGCATATAAAATTGTCTTATTGTCTGTAAGGTGTCGGTATAAATTGCTTGTTGTGATACAGCTAGCGTTACAAACTTTCCACTAGAGCCTGAGCTACGTGTTGAAAGCATAAAATCATCAATATTTTTTGCAATATCGTTTGGAAATCCTTCTATAAGTTCTTCCTTACGTAAATATGGTAACTTATAAAAATCATCCCATGTTTTTATACTTCCTTTTACATATCCTACTTGAGAATATTTCTTCCTGTATAAAGGAATATTTTCAAATGCGTAATCTACAAGATAGCTTATTCTTTTTAACTGCCACTTTTTAATTTCTTCTTGTGATTTTTCTGGAAAGCCTTTTAAATCTTCCCATTTGTTGATTAGTTTCTTTCGTAAAATCTCGTTGTGGATAGGTAATTTCATGTATTCTTCGCCTCTCTTACGCAAAGATACATATTCTTTCTTAGATATACTTTTCATTTTATAGTAACCTCCTCACTATTTTTTGTTGAATATACGTATCTGTCATGTAATTACATCACTTGAAGTTCTGTAATTTACTTAAATCACAGATATACTTCAACAATTACTAATATTATATATTCATAACCTCAAAAAGTCAACTTATTTTGTAAACTTTTAGTGCTTTTTTTGTTCATTTTACTATATTTTCACGTATTTTTCACTTAGTGATTTTCAAAAAAGCAACAAATATAAAAAAATAGATAGAAATTAATATAAACTTCTATCTACTTATTTTTAATACAATTATAATTAATTTTTTATCTATTCTGTTATTTCTCTTTCATCTAAGTCTTGGCTAAAACGTAATAGATATCCATTAGGATCTTGTACTAGAAATTCAGTTGTACCCATTAAAACGTTATCCTTTCTGTACCAATGATCCTCTTTTTCAACAAATATCTTGTAATTATTCTCTTTTAATCTGCCATATATTTCATCAATATTAGTAACATCTATTTCAAAATTTATGCCAATACCTAAAGGATATTTTAACTCGCCTGTTTCCCATTTGTTATTTTCTTTATCTATTTCTTGCACCATTATTTGAACTTTTTCAAATTGTAAAAAAGCAAATCTATCTTCTGGTCTGTCATATACTACACTAAATCCTATTAAATTTACATAGAAATTAAGTGTTTCTTCTAAATTAAACACATCAAATTCAGGTGTAATTTGGTTCCACTCCATAAAGTATACCTCCTTCTAAAGTTTTTCTATTTCTTTTATTAGTTTATCCACATTTTCCACAGTTGTAGCCCAAGATGTACATACTCTTATTACTGTATTTTCCTCGTCGTATTTCTTCCATCTTAGAACTGCAAATTTTTTACTTAATTTATCTAATTTTTCATTTGGCATTATTATAAATTGCTGATTTGTAAATGAATTATATAGTAATCTATACCCATTATTTATAAATGCTTCTTTTATTTTAACACTTAAGTCAATAGCTTGTTTAGATAAAGTAAAATATAAGTCCTTATCCATTAATGCTAAAAATTGCAATGCAAGTAATCTTCCTTTTGCAAGTAAAGCACCCCTTTGCTTAATACAATACCTAAAATCTTCCTTAAGTTCGTCATTTATTATAACGACAGCTTCACCAAATAATGCTCCCTGTTTAGTTCCACCTATATAAAATACATCACATAATTTTGGTAAATCACTTATCTTAATATCTGTATCTTTAGCAACAAGTCCATATCCTAGTCTTGCTCCGTCAATATATAAGTATAGATTATTTGCTTTACAAACGTCATATATATTTTTTAACTCTTTTTTAGTATAGTTAGTGCCACACTCTGTAGGCAGTGATAAAAATACAAGTTTTGGCTTTGCTGTATGCTCAGCTCCAGGTCCTTCACTACTATAATGTTCATCTATTATTTCTTGTATCTGATTACTAGATATTTTTCCTTCCTCATTTTTTATAGTTATAATTTTATGCCCTACAGCTTCTATTGCTCCAGTTTCGTGTACATTTATATGCGCAGTATCTGCACATATAACAGCATGATATGGTTTTAACATTGAAGATATAACTGTTAAATTAGTTTGTGTGCCTCCAACTAAAAAATGTACATCAATATTATCTGATTTACACACTTCTTTTATTTTATTTACAGCTTGAATTGTATAATCATCATTACCATATCCAAGAGTTTGCTCATAATTAGCATCCACTATTCTTTTTAATACTTTAGGATGTGCACCCTCTAAATAATCGCAATCAAATCTTATCATATATCATCTCTCCATTTAAATATTATATTATATATTAAATAAATATACAAGTATTCAAATTTAATTGAAATACCAGTATATTTTTGATATAATAAGGCTAGTTTGAAAGGAGAAATTAAATTATGGCTAATCCAATAGTTACAATAGAAATGGAAAATGGTGATATCATCAAAGCAGAACTATATCCTGCTATAGCACCTAACACTGTAAATAATTTTATATCTTTAATAAATCACGGATTTTATGATGGAATAATATTTCACAGAGTAATATCTGGATTTATGATACAAGGTGGTGACCCTGACGGTATAGGTACAGGTGGTCCTGGATATTCAATAAAAGGAGAATTTGAAAGAAACGGGTTTAAAAATACATTAAAACATGAAGCTGGTGTTCTATCTATGGCTAGATCTATACTACCAAACTCAGCTGGCTCTCAATTTTTCATTATGCATAAAGATGCACCTCATTTAGATGGCTCTTATGCAGCATTTGGTAAAGTAATTGAAGGAATGGATATAGTAGATAAAATAGCTAATACTCCTACTGATAGTTCAGATAAACCAATTACTCCACAAGTTATGAAAAAGGTAACTGTAGATACAAATGGTGTAAAATTCCCTGAACCTATTAAATATAATTAGAATATTATCTAAATATACTAAAAAAGGCCAATATTTCAAAGAATATTGGTCTTTATTTTTTTATGATACTCCTCCTGTAGTTTCTTGATTGTTATTATTTTCAACTTCATTATTTTTTTCTTGTTCTGGTTTAGTAGTCTCTTCGTTATTACTTGGAAGATTATCTACTGTATTGTTATATCTATTATTTACAGTATTATTATTTTTATTATAGTTATTATTAGTATTGTTTGATTCATCTTTTTTGTTTTCAATATTTGTTTTTACTGTACTGTCTTTGTCCTTTTCATTTTCTTTAGGTCCTGCAAAAGAGCTACCAAATATAAAAGCAATTAAAAACAAAACTACAACTGATACAGTTATTGAAACAGCTTTATGTTCTAATATTTTTTTCTTTAGCTTTTCAAATTTATTCTGCTCTTTCTCAACTTTATCCTCTTGTTCCTCAACCTCTTCTGTTTCTACAACAGGCTCTATATCTTTTGGAGCATTAGGATCTATTTTAAAACCATTGTCATAATCATATAATAATCTTTTATTATCGTCAATTAATACTTCATATGCTTCATTAATCTTTTTTAGTATTTCTTGTGCATACTCTTTATCTCCTGTATATGAATCAGGATGATACTTTTTAATTAATGCTCTATATGCGTTTTTAATAACTTCTTTTGAAGCATTTTGACTTACTTCTAATATCTCATAATAATTCATAGGCATTCCTCATAAATGTTATATCACATAAAGTAAAATAATTCAAAATTTTATATGTATATTATGTGAAAATTTGAATTTTTAATATATATGTTTCATATATTAGTTGTATGAGGAGGTATATAAATGAATCCATTTGAATATGATACACCGATTGTAGGGCAAAAATACTACGATTGGAAATGTATTTACCCTATTCCTTATGATAAGGAAACTACTAATCCATACACTAAAACTAGAGTTATATTAATGAATGGATGTGAAACAGAAAATGTATTCTTCTTACACCAATTTCATAGAAATTGTGATAATAACGACTTAAGACGTGAAATTGCAAAGCTAAGAAGAATTGAACAGCAACAACAAAAGAAGGTACAATGTCTAAAGCCAATTAATGAAAATATACTAGAAGAAACTATTATATACGAATTATTAGCTGTAGACCTTACAGCAAGAATGGCACAAACAGAGCCAGATTTATATGTAAAGCAAGCATTAGATTTCGCACTACTAGAAGATTTTGACCATTTATATAGATATTCTAATCTTATGATGCTTGAATATGGAAAAAGCTCTGAATATCTAGTTGGAAGATATGAAGAAATTACACCTGGAAGACCTACTATATCACATCACAGACATCCTGTTGATACAGTTAGAAGATATATGGATGGGGACGTAGCAACTATAACTAAACTACATTGTAATATTATTACTGCTGCAGAGCAACAAACTATGAATTTTTATATGAACGTATGTAATTTATACCCATCAGACTTAGGTAGAAGATTATATCAAGAAATAGGTATGGTTGAAGAAGACCATGTAACTCATTACGGCAGTTTATTAAATACTTCTCTTTCTTATTTAGAAAATCTAGTTATGCACATGTATACATCATGTTACTTATATTATTCCTGCCTACAAGATGAAGATAATCAGCAAGTAAGAGCTGTATGGAAAGATTGCTTTTATCAAGAAGT
>CANRAK010000019.1 GCA_947628575.1 uncultured Clostridia bacterium
CTTATCAGTCAATGATTAGTTTACAGCCTCAAAGGACTACTTATGTGTGCTTGAAACAACTGCACTTGCACTGTTTATTATACTGATTTAATCTGAAAGTTGCAGAAGTCTGCAACTCCTCCTACCGTGCTTTGTAGTGTGTATTCCTTAGAGGTATTATATAATAAAAAGTGCTTCAAACTCAAGGCTTTCATACCTATGTGTGCCTTACGAGCGAAGCGAGAAAGGAATGGAATTTATTATGAAAATAATATTTTTAGATGTTGATGGCGTTTTAAATTCTCAAAATTATTTTATTACAAGATATCACGAATTAGGCAGACCTGTAAGAGGTAAAGAAGAAATAGACAAAATGGCTGTAAAGTATTTAAAGAATATAGTAGATAAAACAGATGCGAAAATTGTATTAACTTCATCTTGGAAAATAATAAAAAGACAAGTACAAGATTTAGAAGATGTTTTAAAAGAATATAATTTAAATATTATGGATATAACTAGTAACTATGCAGATAAAAGAGGAAAGGAAATACGCGAGTGGTTAAATAATAACAAAGGTGTGGAAAATTTTGTTATATTAGATGATGATTTTTTTAAAGACTATAACGGATTAGAAAATAATTTAGTGCAGACATCTTTTAAAACAGGACTTACAAAAGAGAATGTTAAAAGTGCAATAAATATATTAAATAGGGCAAAATAGCTCTATTTTTTTCTAATTCTTGACAAAATCCAAAAAAATTTGTATAATTTATAACACTTGCATATATGTTCAATTAATATAATAAATTATGTGATTGGAGGTACGCTTATGAATTCTAAGCAGATAGTTATTATTATAATATTTATATTATTAATTATTTATTTTATCTATTTTTACTTTACAAGAGTATATAAAAGATATACTATAACAGTTATGTATTCAAATTATGATGAAAATGATTTGAAAAGAATAGCTAGAGTAATAGAAAAAATAGGTATTAAAGATTATGAGATTAGAGAAAATAATAAGTTAGACTATGCATCTTTTTACTGGGTAGGTGTAAAATGCGAAAGTCAACAATATTATGAATTATTGAAAAGACTTAATAATATAAATAAGAACCTTGAAGTTATAGGTACAGAAAAAGGATGGTAAAGATCGAAAAAATATTTTTGGTCTTTTTTTTGTTTTATTTTTGTTTTTATTTTTAGATTTTTAGATTTATCTTTTTAATATTTTTGCATAAAAAAAACTAAGCAAAATGCTTAGTTAATGTTTGGCTCCTCAAGTAGGGCTCGAACCTACGACCCTTCGGTTAACAGCCGAATGCTCTACCACTGAGCTATTGAGGAATATATAATTAGTATATTCATATAATACCACTTGTATGCAAATTTGTAAATACCATTTTATTAATTTTTTAAAAAAATATATTTTCTTGATTTGTTATGTAAATAATGATATAATATGGCTACTTGAAAAAATTTACTTTTTATTGAATATATAAAAGGAGGAAAAATAATTATGGAGTACGTTGTAGTAATATTGATAGGATTATGCATTATTGTAATGCTAAATTGGAATAATTTAAATATTATTAGGTATAATATTCTAAGAAAAGTAAAAGAAAAGGAAGATGAGAATTATTTAATTTGTAAATATATTATAACATTAAAATATTATGATACAGTGCCAAAAAATTGTGATATAATAAAATCATTAAGAAAGGCTAAAATAACAAGTTATAAAATTATATCTAAAGGATGTAATTTAACAGTATTAAATGTTGAATGTAGCAAAGCAAAAATGAATAAGTTAGAAAAGTACTTAAATATTTTCTGTAAAAAAGAAAATAAGTACTTTGAAATATTAAGTATAAAGAAGAAGTGACTAAAGTTACTTCTTTATTTTTTTGTTGAAAAAAGAAAAGTTTTGTCTATTTGTGAAACCTCTGCAAAAAGCTTGTGAAATAGATAGAAAAAGCACTATTCTTATGTTATAATTAGTTCTCGTGACTAATATAATAAATGAGGAGGAAAAAAGTGAATATTCTAGAAAGATTTTGTAATGCATTTGAAGATATAACAACAATTAAAGGAAGATATATATATTTAACAATGATATCTATTCTAATTATTTTAATAGTACAAATAATTAGAAGAATACTACTAAAAATATTCTATAAAAAGCATTCTAATTCAAAAGAAAAATATATGTATAATAAAAAGGGAAGTGCAATATCTACTGGACTAATTATTGTATTCTTATTTTTAATATGGGAAGATTACCTTAAAGATTTTATGACGTTTATAACATTTATATCTACTGCAATAACATTATCTTTAAAAGATTTTATATTTAACTTTTTCTCAGGTATATATATTAGGACGAGTAAAATATTCTCATTAGAAGATAGGATAGAAATAGACGATTTAAAAGGTGATGTTGTAAACATTAACAAAACCGGTTTCGATTTACTAGAAATAGATGATAGAGTATATGGAGAACAAAGTACTGGTAGGATAGTTCATGTTCCAAACTCTATAGTATTTACATATCCTGTTAAAAATTATGTACGTGCTTTTAAATACATTTGGGACGAAATAAATGTTAAAATTCCACTTGATGCTAATATATATAAAACAAAAAAAGAATTATACAAGATAATAAATAAAAACAGTACTGTAAGAAAGATACCAGATAAAATGATTGACGAAGTAAATCACGCTTGTTCAGATTACAGAATATATTTTAATAATTTATCCCCAATAATATATATTGAAATTGTAGATAATCACATAGAATTATATTTAAGATTTTTAGTGCATCCAAAGAAAAAAAGAAATATAGAGAATTCTATTTGGCTAGATATATTAAATTGTTACAAAGAAGGAAAAATAGAATTATATAAAAAAGAGTAGATTTTTTGCCCATCTTTTGATATAATTCATATAGGTGAGATTATGAAAAATAACAAAAAAACAATAATAATAGTAATAGTGGCTATATTAATATTAGTACTACTAATTTTTATAGGGCTAAAGATATTTAAAAAAGAAAGTGTAGACGAAACACAAAATGTTTTAGACCAAGATATAGTAGCACAAGATATAGATGAAGATGGAAGTGAAGAAAAAGAACCAGATACAGTAACTTCTAATACAACAGATGATGGGTCTGTAGTTGATTCTGTAGATACTGTAGTTGTAAATAGATTTGTAGATGAAAATGGAAATGATATGACAGAAGAAGCTATACAAGAAGCTAAAAATAAAATAATAGAGGCAGTTAAAAAAATCCCAGTAGAATCATTAGGATTAGATGTTAACTTAGATAATGCTAGATTTATATTTACAGAAGGAATAACAACAATAAATCATAACGAATGTTTCGTATTTTCAATTTATGTGCAAGAAGGAGAAAACTTAGTAAATAAAGGCATGTATGCAATTTCTAGAGATACAACAATAATATATAAATTTAATCCACAAACAGTATGTTATGAACTAATACAAATATAAAATAATAGGCACTTTTTAGTGCCTATTTTCTTAGATATATGGTTTGAGAATTATATGCCATATTTACTTTATTTTCATTTAATATACTAATTAGTTTAAAATTAATTTTATCTAGATAATCTACATAATCTACATAAGGGATAATTGGTGTAAAGCAGTTTATTTTTAAATTGTAACCATTATCTTTTATCTCATTAAATTTTACATATAAATTATCTTTTAAAATATCTTTTTCATTCTCAAGAAATATAAGTATATCATTTTGTACATCTGCTACTTTCTTTAGTGGAGTTTCAAGTTCTAATACTAGTTCAATTAGTATTTTTCTTTTTTGTAATCTACTCCAGTTAGTAATAGAGGAATCGACAATTTTAGAATTAGGAATTGCTACTACAGAATTAGTACTTTCTCTAATTCTTGTACTTCTAAAAGTAAATTCTTCTACACCACCTTCAATGGTATCAATTTTTATCCAGTCACCAACCTCAAAAGGTTTATCTAGTATTATCATTAAAGCACCTATTATATTTTTCGCAGTATCTTGCGCAGCTAATGCAACAGCTACACCACCAATACCAAGACCAGCTATAATACCATTTATATTAAATCCAAGTTCACTTATTACAATAAGCGCACCAAGAATATATATAAGTATTTTAAGTGCTTTACAAATCATTCTAATCATATTGTCGTTGGCTTTATCTATCTTTTTTCTAATAGCTTTTTCAAATTTAGATTTTGGAGCAACTAAGTTTCCAATACTATAAGTAACAAGGATAATAACAACTATTCTAAATAGTTTTTCTAAAATCCCTTTAAGGAACTCAGTAGGACCAAGTATTAATAATCCTAGGTATAAGCCTAGTATTCCAAAAAATGTTTTTAATGATTTATAGAAAGGATTAATACGAATTTTTTCTTTTCCCTTTACTTTAAATATTTTAATTATTATACTAGACAAAACGCCCTTTAATATATACATTAAAGCTAATACTATAATCGCTATAATTACTCGTTTAATAGAGAATAAATTTAAATCAAAAAAAGCACCAAAAATTTCTTTTACTTTTTCCATGATATCCTCCCCTTCATAAAAATTATATTATATTAAAAGATAAATTTCAATAAACAAATAATAAATATTTAATATATAGATATATTTTAGTAAAAAGATAAATAAATATTACATATAATTGAAAAATAACATAAATTAGTATATAATATACTAGACTAGAAAGGGTGAATAATTTAATGATAAAGTTATATAATACTTTAACAAAAGAAAAGGAAGTTTTTGAACCACTAGATAAGGAAAATAATATTGTAAAAATATATTCATGTGGACTAACTGTGTATAACTATGCGCATATAGGTAATATGAGAACATATATTTTTATGGATACCCTAAGAAAAGTTTTAAAATATAATGGATATAAATTAAAGCACGTAATGAATATTACAGATGTAGGACATTTAACTTCTGATGCAGATGAAGGCGAAGATAAAATGGCTAAGTCTGCAAGAGAGCAACATAAAAGTGTATATGAGATAGCCAAAATGTATACAGAAGCATATCAAAAAGACTTTAAAAAATTAAATATAGAAGATACAGAATATTTAGTTAAAGCAACTGACCATATAAAAGATATGGAAGAATATGTAAAAGAAATAATGAAAAATGGATATGCATATGAAACATCTAAGGGAGTATACTTTGATACTTCAAAACTAAAAGATTATGGCAGAATGCTTTCTAATAACAATCTAGAAGATTTAAAAGCAGGAGCAAGAGTAGATGTAGATACTGAAAAAAGAAACCCACAAGACTTTGCTTTATGGATAAAAGCACCAAAAGAACACATTATGAAATGGGATAGTTTTATGGGACTATGCTATCCTGGTTGGCATATAGAATGTTCAGCAATGTCTAGAAAATACTTAGGTGATGTTTTTGATATTCATACAGGTGGTGTAGATCATATTCCAATACATCATGAAAATGAAATTGCACAATCTATAGGAGCTACAGGACATATACCTGCAAAAACTTGGATGCATGTTGAATTTCTTTTAATTAATAATGGAAAAATGTCAAAGAGTTTAAAAAATGTATATACAGTATCTGACTTAGAAAAAGAAGGAATTGAACCACTTGCATATAGATACTTTAACTATTCAGCACATTATAGGACAAAACTTAATTTTACATGGGATACTATAAAAGCTGCTCAAGTTGCATTAAATAGATTAAGAGAAGCAACAAAAAAGCAAAAAAATGGAGTGGAAAAAGCAGATCCAGAAAAGATAAAAGAATATAAAGAAAGATTTCTAAATGCTATAAATGATGATATAAATATGCCACTTGCAATGGCTGTATTATGGGATGTAGCAAAAGAGCCAGTTAAATCTAAAGATTATTACAATTTAATTATGGAATTTGAAAAAGTAACATCATTAGATTTAGACAAAGAAACAGAAGAACAAGTAGAGTATGATGAAGAAGTTGCGAGCATATTAGAAGAAAGAAAATTAGCAAGAGAAAATAAAGATTTTGCAAAATCTGATGAACTTAGAGATAAACTAAAAGAAATGGGCTATATAGTTATAGACTCTAAAGAAGGACAAAAACTAAAGAAAGTGTAGGGATAAAAAATGCCAATATTAGATTTTAATAACAAAGAAGAAGTAAAAGAATATGAAGATTACGTATTAAATTACGTAGGAACAAGCTTTATGCAAGATTTAAGCTGGGGTCATGTAAAAAATAATTGGAAACAAGAAGCTGTATATCTAAAAGAAGATGGAAAAATAATAGCTGCTATGATGCTACTTGTTCAGAAAATACCACATACTAATACATCTCTTATATACTCACCAAGAGGACCTGTATGTGATGTTTATGACATAGATACTGTAAATAAACTAATTAAAGAGGCAGAACCAATAGTAAAGAAATACAAAGCTTTTGCACTAAAATTTGATCCTCAAGTTATTTTTGATAAAAAACTAGATGATTTATATGTAAAAAACGGATATAAAACATCAGGATATAAACCAAAATTAGATGAACTAATACAGCCAAGTCATAATATGGTGCTAAATATAGACGGAAAAACAGAAGAAGAACTTATGAAAGGCTTTGCGGAAAAGACAAGATATAATGTAAGATTATCTAAAAGAAAAGGGGTAACTGTAAGATATTCAAGAGATATAGAAGACTTAAAAACATTTTATGATATATATAAAGTTACTACAATAAGAGATAGAATAGGTTGTAGAGGATATGACTATTTTGAAAGAATGCTAGAAGCTTATGATGAAAATAAACTTAGAATATATATAGCAGAGCATGAAGGAGATAAACTTTCTGCAGCAATAGCTACTAATATAGGTGGAGAATTATTCTATGTATATGGTGCAAGCTCTAATGAAAAGAGAAATCTTATGCCAAACTATGCAATGCAGATGGAAATGATAAGATGGGGCTTAGAGACAGGATGTAAAACATACAACTTTGGTGGTGTATTAAATTTAAGCCCAGATAATGGACTATATAAATTTAAAGTAGGTTTTTGTAAAGAGCAAGGCTTAGAGGAATATATAGGCGAGATAAATAAAGTATATAGACCATTTATGTTCTTTTTATATAATACAGTACTTCCAATAGTAAGAGTTGGAGGAAGAAAATTAAGAAGATTAAAAACACATTAATACATATAAAGTAGACTCTTTGCATATTATATATTATGAAAATATGTAAAGAGTCAAAATTTTATACTAAAGAAGCATTAGTAGATATACTAGTAATATGTATAATAAATATACTACTGCATTTTACATTTCAAATTACAGGAAGAAACCTGCTTATAGCAATGTTTAGTGCTGTAAATACAAGTATATGGGAGCATATAAAAATAGCAGTAGTTTCTACGTATCTAGTTGCACTTGTTCGTATGAGTATAAAAGAAAAAAGAGATTATAACTTATGGACAGCGCTATTTTTTAAAATTATAACCTTAATATTAACTATGCTAATGTTATTTTATATATATGATATAGTATTTAGTGTGGAAAATTTAGTAGCAGATTTAGTTATTTTAGCTATAGGGGTAGTTATATCTAGAATAGTTGAAAATATAATATTAAGTAAGCTGAAAATATCTGCTATAGTTGAAGATATATATAAATATATAAATTTAGGAATAATATTGTTTTTTGTTATATTTACATTTTTCCCATTAAATATAAGTATTTTTAAAGATAGATAGGAGGATTTTATGGCAAGGCAAACTTGGAAACCGGGTACTTTAGTTTATCCAGTACCTGCAGTATTAATAACATGTAAAGATAAAGATAAGGAAAATATTTTAACGGTTGCATGGACAGGAACAATATGTTCTGATCCGGCTATGACATATATTTCAATAAGGAAAGAAAGATATTCGTATGACATTATTAAAAATAGTGGTGTATTTTGTATAAACTTAACTACTGAAGAATTAGCGTATGCAACAGATTATTGTGGTGTAAAATCTGGAAGGAACGAAGATAAATTTAAAACTTTAAATCTTGAAACAGAAAAAGCAACTCAAATAGATGTTCCTATGCTAAAGAAAAGTCCAGTAACAATAGAATGTAAAGTTGAGGAAGTAAAAGAGCTTGGTTCACATGATATGTTTATAGCGAAAGTTATCTGTATAAATGTAGATGAAAAATATATGGATGAAACAGGAAGATTTGATATGGAAAAATGTAATTTAATGGCATATTCTCATGGTCATTATTACTCACTTGGAAAGCAATTAGGTAAGTTTGGCTTTTCAGTAAAAAAGAAATAAACCATATAAAAACGACTTAGCAATGCTAGGGCGTTTTTTTGTAACTGTGTTGAAATATAAAATATATTAAAAAAACATAAAAAAAGGAATAGTGCACATTTTAAATAAAAAGCGAACGAACCTTGAAAAAAGCTATATTTACAAAAGAAAAAAATATGTTTAAAATGAAAATATAATATAAGAACGAGGAGGTATTTATGAGAAGAAGTAGTATAATAACAATTGCGTTACTTGTACTAGTTATAGTTTTACTTGTAGTTGCTCTTGTATTTACAAATTTACCTAAAAATGTAAGTGAAACACAAATTGAAAATCAAGAGGGACTAGCTAGTAATGTAGAAAAGAATGAGAGTGAGTCAGAAAAGCCGGTATTTGTAGATTTAAATAGTGAAATTGTTAAAAATATGTATGATGTTTTATCTTCATCTTATGATTTTTACTATGTAAAAACAGGTCCTGTTGTACCTGAGAATTTAAGCAATAACACTATACAACATGTAGCATTTCAAGTTAGTGCACAATATAAAATGACAGAAACACAAGAAGTAAAGAACGGAGTACAAGGAAAATGGACTAAAGCAGATATGGATGCTGCTGTAAAAGAAGTATTTGGAGATATAAGTTACACTCCAGAAGACTTTAGTGGAATGTTTCCAGAAGGGAAATATAATGAACAGGAGCAAGTATATTATCATCCAGTAGGATTTGGCGGTGGTGGTTACTATCCATATAGTATACATGGAATTTTTAGTGTAGAAGAATATAGTGATAGATATGAAGTAAAAGAAAAATATATTTATGTTACACCAAAAGATGTTGTAACACCAGATTTGCCAAGAAGAGACCTTGGAATAATATACACAATAAAATCATGGAATTCAGATTTAAGTGAAACACTAGGACAGTATAAAGAAATTAATGAAACAGGATATTATACGGATATTCAAACAATTGATGAATTTATTACAGGAGTAGAAAATAAAAATATATATGTTGGAGATCCTGAAAAATTAGGAGCAAATAAAGATAAATTACAAAAAATATTATCTAAGTTTTATGATAAAGCAACAGAATATAAGCATACATTTATGAAAAATTCAGATGGTACAGTTTACTGGGTAAAATCTGAGCTTATTAAATAGCAAATAACGAATTGACATATAAAAACACAAAAAAGATATCTTAATTAAGGTATCTTTATTTTTTATCTTCAAATAATAAATAAAGGTGATAATATGGGCGAGGAAATTGATTTACTAAAATATTTGCTAACTAATATAAAGATGCAAAGAGATCTGCTATATAAAATATTAAAAAAGAAAGAAACAAAAGACGAAATATACGAATTTATACGATATATTATAAACGGATATAGAAAGTATATTATTTCTTTAAAGCAAATGCTAAAAAATAGAATAAAAAAGTATAATAAAGAGAGTAATGTACTACTAGGTGTAGCTAGTAGTATTGGTGCAAATGTTAATAAAGTGGATAACAATTTAGATTTTTTAAACGTTTTAAAAGAAAATACAAAAGTAAATTTACTTGACATAGAAAGAATAAAAAATGAATATAATGTTAAGAGTAAAACAATAATTAAATTAATAAATAGATTAGAAGAATTTGAAAAAAGTAATTTAGATAAGATTAATTTATTTATCAATGCACAATAAATGCAAAAGTTTACTATAAAATTTGAATAAATTGTTGCATTTTGAGAATAAATATAGTATAATAGTGTTACTGTGAGCTGAAGTGAGAGGGTGACTAAAATCCTCTCACTTATGTTTAGATATTGGAGGAACAAATGAAAGTTGAATTGAAAATTGAAAATTTAGTTGACCCAATAATAAAGAAAATGGGATTTGAAATTGAATATGTCGAATTTGTTAAAGAAGGCTCAAACACTGTATTAAGAATAGTAGTAGACAAAATAAATGGCGATATTTGCATAGACGACTGTGAAATGATTAGTAGAGCTATAGAAGATACAGTAGATGAAAATATTGACAGAGAATATGTTTTAGAAGTTTCATCACCTGGTCTTGAAAGGCAACTAAGAAGTATTAGATTATACAAAAAATACACAGGACGTGAGATACATATAAAACTATTTAAAAAGCATGAAGAATTAAATACAAAAGAATTTAATGCAATAATATTACATGTTGATATGGAAAGTGAGAAAATCACTTTACTACTTGAAGATGGTGAAATAGACTTATTTATGAAAGATATTGCTACTGCCTATACCACTTTTGATTTTGACTCTGCTTTAAAAGGCAATACAGACAATGTTAATATAAATAAGTTAAATAAATTTAATAAAAATAATTAATGGGGGAATTAGGAAAATGAAAAGTGAAAAGATTAGTTCAAAAGAATTATTTGATGCAATCGATCAAATTTATCAAGAAAAAGGTATAACAAGAGAATACCTTATCGACTCTTTAAAAGCAGCTTTAAAAATTGCTTATAAGAAAGATTTTGAAAACACATATAATATTGGTGTAAATTCAACAGATAAGAATGCTCCTGAAGTAAAATCAGATATGATAGTTCCAGAAGACATTGATGTTGAAATAACTGAAAAAGCAATAAAAGTATATGCTGTAAAAGAAGTTTGCGAAAAGATAGAAGATAAAGAAATCGGAATAAAGATTACATTAGACGATGCTAAAAAAATATCTAAAAGAGCTAAAGTAGGAGATTTTATTAAAGTTGAAGTAACTCCTAAGAATTTCGGAAGAATTGCTGCTGCAACTGGAAAAAATATCTTAGTTCAAAAAATAATAGAAGCTGAGAAGAACTTAGTATATACACAGTATGCAGATAAAGTTGGTCAAATAATTGTTGGTACTGTTCAAAAAACAGAGAAATTTGGTGTTATTGTAGACTTAGGAAGAGTAGAAGCTTTAATACCAGCTAATGAACAAATTAAAACAGAAAAACTACAACCACATCAAAAGATAAAAGCACTTGTGTTAAGTGTTACAAATGAAGCAAAAATATCACAACCAAAGATAATATTATCTAGAAAGAGTGTTAATTTTGTAAGAAAATTATTTGAAAATGAAGTACCTGAAATAATGGATGGTATTGTTGAAATAAAAGATATTGCAAGAGAAGCAGGTAGCAGAACTAAAATTTCAGTTTGGTCTAACGATGAAAATGTAGATCCAGTTGGAAGCTTAGTTGGTAAGAAAGGTATGAGAATACAACCAATAATAGATGAACTTAATGGTGAAAGAATAGATGTAATACCTTATAGTGAAGATATACCAAGTTATATTATTAATGCTATATCACCAGCACCAATACTTGCTATAGATATTAATGACGAAGAAAAGGTAGCAACTGTTGTTGTACCAGATGATGCATTAGTATTTGCAATCGGTGCAGGTGGTCAAAATGTTAGACTTGCAGCAATACTTACAGGATGGAAAATTGATATAAAGACTGAAACACAAATTAAAGAAACTGTAGTTGAATAGAAAAAGGTGATTGAATGAGCCCTATAAGAAGCTGTATTGCTTGTAAATCTAGAAAGAATAAAGAAGATCTTTTTAGAATTGTAGCAAATATAGATAAAGAGGCAATAATAGATAGAAAACAGAATATTAATAGTAGAGGAATATATATATGCAAAAATAAAGAATGCATAGAAAAGTTAAAAAAAGCTATTAATAAAAACAAAATCAAGTTAAAAATAGATATAAATAATCATAGTATATTAGAAGTATTAGAAGAATTGGGGGAAGAAATTTGGGAAAATTAAAAGTATATGAATTAGCAAAAGAATTAAAATTATCAAATACTGAACTTATAGAAAGATTGAATAATATGGGAATAAGTGTAAAATCACATCTTTCTACACTTGAAGAAAGTGATGTAGAAAAAGCGAAAAAAGGAATAAATAAAAAAGTAGTAAAAGAAGAGAAAAAAACAGAACAAATGCATATTATTAGAAGAAATGTTAGAGTAATAAATACAAGTGAAACAGGAAAAGAAATAAACGAGATAACTACAAATATTTCTGGAGATATAAAAAAGACTCATCAAGAGACAAATAATCGTACTACAAGTCTGCCAAACAGAAATAACAATAGAAATACATCTTCAACAAGAAATAGAAATAACTCTTTTGATAGAAGAAATAGATTTCAAACTAACAGAAATAATATTGTTATAACAAGAAATGGTAAGCCTGTAGATAGAGTTGTACCTACTGAAGAAAAGAAAGTTGAACCAGAAGTAAAGAAAGAAGAAATAGAAAATAAAGTAGATAATACAAATGTAGTACAAAAAGTTGAAGAAGTTTCAACTAATACTACTAATACTACAACTCCTGAAAGAAAAGAAAACTACAAAAAGAATAATTATAATTCCCAAAATAACCCAAATTATAATAATAGAAATAATTATAGAGATAATGGTAATAAAGATTTTAGAAGAAATAATAATAACTTTAATAGAAGAGATAATCAAACAGGTGATAGACCACAAAGAGGTAACTTTAGAAGAAATCAAAGACCAAATGCAGATAACACATCTTACCAAGTAAATAAGTTTATTAAGCAAGCTGAAAAATCACCTATGGAGCAAAAAGAAACAAGAGAATATAATTCTTCTAATTACGATAGAGATAAAAGAAAATATAATGATAGAAATAACTCAAATAATGAGAATAGAAAAGAAAAGATAGATAAGAATAAACTAAGAGAAGAAAATTCTAGAGTATCAACATCAAGATTAAGAGGTATGGAAATAAGCTCAGAAGGATTAATGGATCTATATGAAAGAGATAACGATTTAACTAGAAAAGGATACGGCAGAAAGAAAGCTAAGACTCCAAAGGTAGAAATGAAACAAACTAAAATTATTCCTATGACTGAAGTAAAATTACCTGAAACAATGACAGTAAAAGAATTTGCAGAAGCTATTAAAAAGCAAGCTGCAGAGGTAATTAAAAAATTATTCTCAATGGGAATAATGGCAACAGTAAATCAAGATATAGATTTTGATACTGCATATTTAATAGCATCTGAATTTGGAATAACAGCAGAAAAAGAAGTTGTTGTTACAGAAGAAGATATATTATTTGATGAAAGTGAAGATAAAGAAGAAGACTTAGAACCAAGACCTCCAATAGTAGTTGTAATGGGACACGTAGACCATGGTAAAACTTCATTACTTGATAGATTAAGACAAACAAATGTAGTTGAAGGCGAAGCTGGTGGTATAACACAACATATAGGTGCATACAAAGTTAAAGTTAAAGATAGAGAAGTATGTTTCTTAGATACACCAGGACATGAAGCATTTACAGCAATGAGAGCAAGAGGAGCTCAAATTACAGATATAGCTATAATAATAGTTGCTGCAGATGACGGTATAAAACCACAAACTATAGAAGCTATAGACCATGCTAAAGCAGCTGGAGTAAGTATTTTAGTTGCAATAAATAAAATAGATAAACCAGGTGCAAATGTAGAAAGAGTTAAACAAGAATTACTAGAAGTTGGTCTTGTACCAGAAGAATGGGGCGGAGATACAATTTGCGTACCTATTTCTGCAAAAACTGGTGAAGGAATAGACAACTTACTTGAAATGCTATTATTAATTGCAGATATGAAAGACTTAAAAGCAAATCCAAATAAACAAGCAAAAGGTACAGTTATTGAAGCTAGACTTGATCAAAAAAGAGGAACTATCGTATCAATGCTTGTACAAAGAGGTCAGTTAAATATTGGCGATACTATTGTTGTAGGAGATATGGTTTCTAAAATTCGTGCTATGAGAGACGATAAAGGAAAACCAGTAAAAGCTGCTGGTCCATCTACTCCAGTAGAAATCTTAGGACTTTCTCATGTACCTCAAACAGGAGAAGTTTTCTATGAAGTAGAAAATGAAAAAGTAGCTAAACAATTAATTGAAAAGAGAATTGCAAAACAAAGATTACAATTAATTAAACAAGGAAGTAAGATTACCTTAGATGACCTATTTGGACAAATTAAAGAAGGTAAGATAAAAGAATTAAATATCATTATAAAAGCAGATGTTCAAGGTTCTGTTGAAGCAATGAAAGACTCATTATTAAAACTATCTAATGATGAGGTAAGAGTAAGAATATTACACGCATCAACAGGTGGAATTAAAGAATCAGATGTAACACTTGCTTCTGTATCTAATGCAATTATAATTGGATTTAATGTTAGACCTGAACCTATGGCACAAGCTCAAGCTAAAAAAGAAAAAGTAGATATGAGATTATATAGTGTAATATATGATGCTATAAATGATGTTGAAACTGCATTAAAGGGTATGATGCCTAAAAAATACCAAGAAGTACTATATGGTAAAGCAGAAGTTAGAAAAATATTCAAAATTACTGGTGTTGGAACTGTTGCAGGATGCTACGTTAAATCTGGTAAAATTGTTAGAGGTGCAATGGTAAGACTTGTTAGAGATAATATAGTTTTACTAGAAATAAAAATTGATTCATTAAAAAGAGAAAAAGATGATGTAAAAGAAGTAGCAGAAAACTATGAATGTGGTATAAAACTTGAAAATTATAGTGATATTAAAGAAGGAGATATATTTGAGTGCTTCATTATGGAAGAAGTAAAATAGGAGGAAATATGCAAAGACACGAAAGATTAGAGCAAGATGTAAAAATAGCACTTAGTGATATTATAATGAATGAAGTAAAAGAACCATCAGTTACAGGACTTATTTCTGTAACTGGTGTTAAAATTACTCCAGACCAAAAGTATGCCAAAGTATATGTTAGTGTTTTTGGAAAAACTAACAAGAAAAAAGTAATAGATGCCTTAAAAAAGGCAACTGGCTTTATTAAAAAAGAACTTGGCAGACGAGTAAGAATGAGAAATATGCCAGATATTACATTTGAACTAGATGATTCAATGGAATATGGAGCACATATGGATAAAGTTATAAAAGAAGTTATAGAAAAAGATAGTAAAAATAAATAATAAAAGGTAGGTGAGTTGTATTGTTTGAAGAAGCAAAAAAAATAGTAGAAAATTCAAATTTAGTATATGTTGTTGCACATATAAATCCAGATGGTGATGCAATAGGCTCTACATTTGCTATATATTTTGCATTAAAACAATTAGGAAAAGATGTTCATGTTGTAATGCCATCATATTCTTCGGCATTCGAGTTTTTACCAGGTGTTGAAACCAGTGTAAAGAGTATAGATGTTGATTCGTATGATTTACTAATTGCTTTAGACTCAAGTGACCATACAAGACTTGCAATATCTGAAGAAGAGTTTGAAAAAGCTAAAAAGATAATTATGCTTGACCATCATATAATGTCTAAACCTTATGGAGATTTTAGATATATTAATGATAAAAAATCATCAGCAAGTGAGATAGCGTATATGTTTATTAAGTCATTAAATGTAAAGTTTGATGAAAATATTTCTACATTGCTATATGCTGGAATAATGACTGATACTGGAAGTTTCAATTATTCTAATACTTCATCTGAAACACATAGAGTAGTAGCTGACCTTATAGATAATGGTGCTAAATCTGTTGAAGTATGTAAAAAGTTAAACGATACAATGAAAGAAGCTAAATTAAAGCTTATAGCAAAAACAATAGATAATATGGAAGTATACTATGATGGAAAATTAAGATACTCATATGTTAGCTATGAAGATATTGAAAAACTAGGATTAGATGATGAAGAATCAGAAGGAATGACTAATTATTTAAGATCCGTTGAAGGAACAGAAGTAGCAGTATATGTAAGAGGCAAAAGTGATGGTACTAGAAAAGTAAGTATGCGTTCTGCTGGAAATGTAGATATATCTAAAATAGCTATTGGATTCGGTGGCGGTGGACATGTCAGAGCCTCTGGTTATACAATGTATGGAGATATAAACGAAGAAAAAGAAAAACTAATTAAAGTCATAGGAGAGATGTTATAATGATAATACCACAAGTAAAAAATGGCATTTTAAATATAGATAAACCAGAATGTATAACTTCACATGATGTTGTAGATGCTATAAGAAAAATTTTTCCAAATCAAAAAGTTGGACATACTGGTACATTAGACCCACTTGCTACAGGAGTTTTACCTATATGTATAGGAGAAGCAACAAAGCTTAGTGATAATTTAACTAGTGAAATTAAATCATATAGTGTTAAGATGTTACTAGGTGTTGAAACAGATACTTATGATATAACAGGAAGAATTGTATTTGCAAGTGTTTTTAATAAAGATGAAATTTATATAAAAGAAAGAATAAAAAGATTTATTGGAAAGCAAATGCAAATGCCACCTAAATATAGTGCTATTAAAGTAGAAGGAAAAAAGTTATATCAATATGCTAGAGAAAATAAAGATGTAGAGATAAAACCGAGAGAAATAGAAATATATAGCATAGACAACATTAGAATAGACTTAGAGTCTAAAGAAGTAGCTTTTGATGTTGTATGTTCAAAAGGCACTTATATTAGAAGTTTAGTAAATGATATAGGTAAAAAGATTGGCTGTGGTGCTACTATGACAGAGCTAAGAAGAACAAAGACAGGAAACTTTTCAATAGAAGATAGCATACCACTTTATGACTTTTTACAATTAGATTATTTAGATATGCTAGATAAAATAATAACAATAGAAGAATATTACTCTGAAAATAAAAAAATAACTTTAAATGATGATGAACTAGGTAGATTTTTAAATGGAGTTAAATTTGAAGTTCAATCATCTGACCAAATAGTAAGAGTATATAATAAAGGAAAATATATAGGTCTTGGAACAGTAGAAAATAAGATACTAAAAAGATTTATTATAGAGTAAAGAGATATGAATTTAAAAATTTATATCTCTTTTTTTGTATATTATTGACTTAACTTAATATATATGTTATTATATGAATATATGAACATATATTCATATAACAAAGGAGAAAAAATATGAAGCAAAACAAAGATTTATATAATGATTTAGCTGAATTGTTTAAGGTTATGAGTGATCCAACTAGAATAAAAATACTTTTTTGTTTATCTAAGAAAGAGATGTGTGTACTAGATATAGCTGAACTTATAGGGATGACACATTCTGCTGTATCGCATCAACTTGCAAATTTAAAATTAGCTAGAATGGTAAAGTCTGTAAAAAAAGGAAAAGAAGTATATTATTCGTTAGATGATGACCATATAGAAAAGCTTTTTGATTTAGCAATAGAACATGTTAAGGAGGCAAGATAAATATGCAAGAAAACGAGGAAGAAATAAGTACAAAGAATAAAGTATTAACATTAATTGGAATTATATTATATATTATAGCAATTATATTTTCTAAAAACGATTTTACAAAATACTTGTTTTTTGTTTCATATATTTTTATAGGTTATGACATAATAGCAAAGGCAATTAAGCATTTGTTTAGTAAAGATATGTTTGATGAAAACTTAATTATGACTATTGCTACAATAGGTGCACTAGTTATTAACCAGTATGAAGAAGGAGTAGCTGTATTAGTATTATATAAAATAGGTGAGTTATTACAAGATAAAGCTGTAGATTCATCTAAGAAAAAAATAGAGAAGGTATTAGATTTAAAAACTAATATGACTACTATGAAAGATGGAAAATCTGTAGAAACATCTAGCGTAAGAGCAGGAGATATAATACTAGTTAAAACTGGGGATAGAGTACCACTTGATGGTATATTGCTAGATAATAACGCACAATTAGATATGTCTGCTTTAAATGGTGAGAGTATGTATACAGATATTGAAAAGAATGGCGAAGTGTTATCTGGAAGTATTAATGTTGGTAATGCTATTACACTTAAAGTACTAAGAGAAGAAAAAGATAGTGCAGTATCTAAGATTATTGAACTTGTTGAAAATGCAAGTAAAAACAAATCTAAAACAGAGAAATATATATCTAAGATTTGTAAGATATATACACCAATAGTTATACTAATTGCTATATTACTACCATTTATCTTAAATATTGAATTAAAAGATGCAATTTATAGAACACTAAACTTTTTAGTAATTTCTTGTCCTTGTGCTTTAGTTATTTCTATACCACTTGGATTTTTTGTAGGAATGGGTGCTGCAAGTAAAAAGGGAATACTTGCTAAAGGAACAGTTTATCTAGATAATTTAAACACAATAGATAAAATATATTTAGATAAAACAGGAACTATAACAGAAGGTAAATTAAAAGTAAACGAAATTAAAAGTAGCTCAAAAATGAGTAAAGAAGAAATACTAGAATATATAGCTTTAGCAGAACATAAGTCCAGTCATGTTATTGCTAAGTCCATAATAGAAAAGTATGGAAAAGGAATTGAAGTAGAAAGAGTAAAAGAGCATAAAGAAATAGCAGGATATGGAATAGACGCTATTATAGATGGGAAAAAAGTTATATGTGGTAATTATAAATTACTAGTAGATAATAACATTAAAATTGAAGAAGGAGAGATACAAGGAACAGTAGTATATTTAGCAGTAGACGGAGAATATAAAGGGTATATATCTTTATGCGATAGAATTAAACCTGGTGCAAAAGATTTAGTTAAAAATCTACATAGAAAAGGAATAAAAGAAGTTTCAATGCTAACAGGTGATAGAAAATATGCAGCCGAGCAAATAGCAAATGAAATAGGAATAGACAAAGTATATTATGAATTATTACCACAAGATAAAGTAAGTATAATAGAAAAGGCAAAAGAAGAAGGATATAAAGTAGCTTTTGTAGGTGATGGTATAAATGATAGTCCAGTAATAGCAAGCTCAGATATTGGAATTGCTATTGGAAAGGGTGCAGATATAGCAGTTGAAACAGCAGATATTGTCCTTATGACAGATGAGCCAGAAAAAGTTGTTGATGCTATTGATGTCTCTAGAAAAACAAAAAGAATAGTAGATGAAAATATAGTTATAATATTTATTACTAAAATACTATTTTTAGTATGTAGTGTACTAGGTATGACAAGTATGTGGATGGCGGTATTTGCAGATGTAGGAATAACTATAATAACAATACTTAATTCTTTAAGAATATTTAATGCAAAAAAAGAAAAGAGCTTTTAGTTCTTTTCTTCAGACTGTTGACAAATTTTTTTGTAAACAGTCTTTTCTTTTTTTAAAAATATGGTATAA
>CANRAK010000020.1 GCA_947628575.1 uncultured Clostridia bacterium
GTTGTAAAAGAAATTAGAAGAAGTGTATAATAAGATAAGAGATTAATATATGAAAGTGAGGTGATTTTATGGAATACTTTGATTGGACATTAATATTACTAGATTTAATTGTAACTGTAATAGGCTTCTTATTAATTCCTGTATTTATAAGATTATTTATAGGAAAATTACCAACTAAAAAAGCCAAAAAAATTGCCATTATTAATGGGATAATTGTTCAAATTATTTTCATTATAATAATAACTGGTATTAGTGATAATCCAAGATTTAATTTTATACCCGCAATAGTATGGGGTTGTGTCGGATATGCTATATTAAATAATGGCGAATTTGAAAAGGATAGCAAAAAAATATGTCCTCACTGCAATTATAAAAATAATTCCAAAAGAGAAACTTGCTTTATGTGTGGTAAACTTTTAATCGAAAAAAAAGATGAAAATGAACAAGAAAATATTGATATAGAAAGTAAATTAAAAAGTATTGAAGAATCAATAGATAACTTACATTCAGAAAGTAGATATACTTACTGTGGAAAATGTGGAGCTAAAAATAATGATGATGATAAATTTTGTACTACTTGTGGTCAACCTTTATCACACATAGATAAAAATTCAATTTCACCATTAAAAAAGGAAGATTTGCAATCAAAGGAGAATTTAGAAGTAACTTCAAAAGAGCAAATTAAAACAAATCAGAAAGAATTTTCAACTGTCTGGCTTACCTTTGTAACAATTCTATGGCTAATTAGTGGACTAATTTTAAGTGTTTATTCTGGTATAATGATTATTCAAGAAGATAATGAGTTGGGATATTTTATCGACTTTATAAGGGGTGTTTTAGCAATTATAATATTTATATACGTTAGCCGTAGAGTAAAGATTGGATACTATTTATTCATATTAAATCTTATCATAAACTTGTTCGTTAATATCATTTTGAATTGTTTAAAATTTTCAAACTCTTTAATTGGTGATGCTTCATTTTTATGTGCTTTAATAGGAGCTTTACTATGGTTTATACCAAATATGATTTATATATCTAAAAGAAAATCTATATTTGGAATTGATGAAGATGAAATATAATAACAAGAAAATTTTGAACTGTCCGAAAAGTCGGACGTTTGAAAATGTTAGCTAAAGATTAAAAAATTAATAAAAAATAATGTACTCCTCCGCCAAGATTAGTACATTATTTAACCAAAAACACTTGAAAAGTGCTATATTTATATTATATGACATATTTTAGCTCTTTTCAAGAAACATTTGTTTATAGAAAGGAGTTTTTTATGTCAAAAAAAAGAGGAAATGGCGAAGGTTCTATATATTATAATAAAAGTAGAAAATTATGGATAGGTCAATATACTACAGGTTTAAAAGATAATGGTACTCTAAAGCGTCATTCTGTATCAGGAAGTACTAGAAAAGAAGTTGCAATTAGGCTTGTAGAAGCACAAAACAGCGTAAATAATAAGTCTTTTGTTGATAATAGTAAAATAACACTATATGAAATATTAAATGAAATTGTAGAGGAAGATTTGGCTTCAAACAAGATTAAAGAAGTTACATACAAGCGTACTAAAGATAATTTAAAAATTATTAATAAACTTAATTGTTCACATATTCCAATACAAAATGTAACAAGTGAGCTATTAAATAAAGATTTACTTGAAAATTTAATCAATTATTCAGACTCAGTTATCAATAAAATATATGGGCTTTTAAAAAGAGCATATAATAAAGCAGTTTTACTCAAAATATTAATTTCTAGTCCTTTTTCTATTGATGGCTTAATACTTAAACCTAAAAGTAATAATAAAACTAAAACAATAGATGCCTTAACAGTAGATGAGCAATTAGAATTTTTAAATACTCTTAATAGTTGTCATAATAAATATTCAACTATTTTCTTAATAGCAATTTTTACAGGAATGCGTGTAGGCGAAATTCTAGCATTAAAAAAACAAGATGTTGATTTAGATAACCATATTATACATATAAAAAGAACATTAACTAAAGATAAAAATGATAAGGTTATACTAGGTAATTCTACTAAAACCTATTCAGGTATCAGAACTATACCTATTCCTGATAATCTTTTTACTATACTAACTAATGTATGTAACAGTACGAATGATTTATTATTCAGTAATATTGGAAAATTAATTAGTCCTTCTACTATTAATTTACAATTTAAAAGACTTTGTAAAAATTCCAATATAAGGTTAATAGAAAAAAACGGAAAAATCGAAAGTAATGTTAATATGCACATGCTTCGTCATACTTATGCAACTAGATGTATTGAAAGTGGTATGAAAGCTGTCGTACTTTCAAAACTTCTTGGTCATAAAGATATTGATACAACATTAAATACTTATACGTCTGTTTTTAATAGTTATAAAACAGATGAAGTTAAAACAAGTATTAATTATCTTAAAAAGTTAGGAATTATAATAGAAGAGAAATCATTAAATAATAAAAAAATATTAGAAAATATTTTAAATAATATAACTAATTTATATTTAACAAACGAAACAAAATTTTTAAAAGTTGTAAATATAATTAAAAATATATAATTCTGTTTGCAACCTGTTTGCAACCGGATAGCTAAAATTATAAAAAATTATAAAAAATAAAAAAATAGAGGTATTAAAAAATCGCAGTATTTCAACGTTTTTCAATACCTCTAAAAAATAAAAAATCATATATATATGGCTGGGCTAGCTGGATTCGAACCAGCGAATGTCGGAGTCAGAGTCCGATGCCTTACCACTTGGCGATAGCCCAATGCTCGATTATTATTTTATCACAATAATAGCTTATTGGCAAGAAAAAAGCAATGTTTTAACATTACTTTTTGTTTACTACTTCTTTTACTTCTTCTATTTCTTTTTTGTTCTTATTATAGAATGCATCTTTTGCCTCTTTAGCTGTAATAATTCCCTTTCGCATTAATAATTCTGCTACTCTTCCTATTGCATCTTTATGTTCTTCTACTACTTTTTCTGTTTTTTCATAAACTTCGTTTACAAAGTCAGTTATAAATTTACGAATTTCATCAGAATTTTTCTCGCTAATAGGTAATCTAGACCTGTCAGAATATACGTAGTTTTTACTAATATCAAACATACCGTATTTCATAACAAAAGTCTCTGCAATATTCATTGCCATATCTAAGTCAGATGATGCACCAGAATCAATTTCGCTAGTCACTAGTCTTTGAGCTATTCTTCCTCCTAAGTCGATTGCTATAGATTCTTTTAAGAATTTAATATTTCCTTCATGTTTTCTTATTTCATCCTCTTCAAACATTGTAACTCCAAGCCATTCTTCAGCAGGAACTATAGAAACAAGCACGCAATCACAATTTCTTTTTGTATCACTTAAAAGCCACATTGCAAAATGTCCTGCCTCATGATAAGCAGTTCTTAATTTCTGAGCTTTTGGAGTTAATCTATATTTCTTAAAGTTTTCTCTATATACAGTTTTTATATGTTCTTCTTTTACAACTTTACTATTTTTTATCTTTGCAATAGCCATAGTTTTATCTATTAAATCTATTGTTCTATCTGGATTTGCGATATTACTAAAGCTTGATGCATATATTATAATTCTTTCTAGCATTTCATCACTTATAGATACTCCGTGATAATTACTCAATGTTTTGGTACGCGAAGATACCATTTTCTTTACATCTTTAATTTTTGGTTCTTTAACTACTATAAGTTCAAATCTTCTTTTCAAAGCGCCGTCGCTTGAGAAGTATCTTTGATACTCATCTGTAGTTGTAGCACCAATTAATACAATATCATCTCTTGATAATACAGGTTTTAATGCACCAGATAAATCCGGTCCTGAACCTTCTGCTTTTCCAGTTCCAAGTAATAAATGTATTTCATCGATAAATATTATAATATTTTTATTCTTTTTAATAAATTTAATAAATATTTGTACTCTTTGCTCAAATTCTCCTCTGTATTTTGTACCAGCTACCATAGAATTTAAGTCTAAAGATAATACTTTATAATCTTTAAATTTTTCAGGGCACTTTCCTGATATAATATTAGCTGTCATTGCTTCAATTATAGCTGTTTTTCCAACTCCAGGTTCTCCAATTAATATAGCATTTCTTTTAGTTTTCTTAGACATTATATTCCATAATTTGAATACTTCTTCATCTCTACCTACTATATCAAATTCATTTTTTAAAGCAATTTCTTCACTTAAATTGCTCAAGAAAGGCTCTAGTTCACTTTCAATTACAAGATTATTACTAGAATATTGTAATAATTTAATATCCTTTTTCAAATAATTTAATATATATTTATCAGTATAAACTTCTCTTAACATTTTTCTAGATGCAGAATCTTTATCTTCTAATATACAATAAATAATTGTATCTAAATCAATGTAATCTTTACCGTTTATTTTTGCTATGTTTTGAGCTTTTATAAAATTGTTTTCTAATTCTTCAGAATAAACAGCATACGAATCAAATAGAGTTAAATCTACAGTTAATATTTCATCTTTTTCGCTTTCACTATTTGAATTATTATTTATACTATTATTCTTTAAATTATCAATTGCAATATTATAATCTAAACCAGTTACTGTTTCATATACTCTCTTATTCTCTAGCAAAGTAATCATTACCATTTCTGGTGATATGTCTATTGTACTAATTACTTTTTCATCAAGATATTCATATAATTTAGTGTCTGCATAAGCTAATGATGATATAATAAAATCTAAAGAGCTAATTTCTCTTTCTCCTAAATCATTCATTATGTTTCTTGCTGATACCATAACATCCATTACATCTCTCGAAACATTGAATTGCGAAAAATCATTCATTTTATTTACCCTCCTTTTATTAATTAATCTAAGGTGTTTATTATTATAGTCAAATAATAATGTTATATTATCATAAAGTTATCTTAATTATATAGTAATATTTGATATATGTCAATAAAAAATCATCATAGTTTTCATAATATTTTAACAAAAAACAAATATAGAGTGATATAAATCACTCTATTACTTATCTATAGATGTTCTTTTCATAATCATATATACAGTCATTCCGTCTGCAAAACCAAGTAGCCATCCACCTATTATATCACCTGCATAATGAACACCTAAATATATTCTTGTAAAGCCTATCAAAATAACTAAAATTGACATTATGGTTATTAAAATAGTTTTTAGTTTTTTATTTTTTATTAAATTATATGTATATATAACAAGAATTGAATACAAAGCCATATTTACCATAGCATGTCCTGATGGAAAGCTATAATTTTTTTCTGTAACTAATCTTAAAATATTAGGTCTTTCTCTTGCAAAACATTGTTTTAATAATATATCTAATAAAAATGATGAGCTTACACTTAAATAGACGGGTATTCCAATATTATTTCTAAGTTTAGGAATTAATAACACTATTAAACAAATAGTAGCTATTCCTATTGGCCCACCAATATTTGTTATTATAATTAGTATAAATGTTAAAAAATCTGACATATGTCCTACACTTAAATTATATACCCAAGATTCAAAACCAGATAAGTAGTCTGCTTGTATCGCAATAGCTAACATTAAAAATGAAATTATAGATACTATTGTAAGTGTTATATTCTTTTTACTCATTTCAGCCTCCATATTACAATTATATCTATATAATTAAAAAAAAACAATAGCTAACTATTGTCTTTTATCTTTTCTCACTACTCTATCTACTGCATATTCCAATAGTTGTACAGCAGTAGTGTTAAAACTTACATTATTTTCATCTGCTATTTCTTCAATAGTATCATATAATTTTCCGTTCATTCTAATAGTTCTAGCTATAGAATCTTTACAATTGGTTTTAGCTTCTATAATTAATTTGTCCATAATTATCACCTATAGCTATTATATTATTTTTTCAGTCACAATATAGTACACAATACGGTACACATTTAAAAATTGACATCATTTTTTTATAATGATATAATAATGTTATGAACCACTATCAATGTTCTCAGACAAAAGTCTGCTGGATAGTGGTTATTTTTATGTAAAAAATATCATAAAACGTTATTTTCTAATAATTGTTGACGTAATTTTACTCTAATGTTATAATATTTACAGTGTAGATGCATTGTCGACAGCATTTACACAGCTACTGCGTCTAGGTAATTGTAACCTTGCCCCAGTAGCTTTTTTTATGCATTTAAAAATTGACACAATTATATCCTAATGTTATAATATTTATAGTATAAATGCATTGTCGACAGCATTTATAAAGCTACTGTGTCTAGGTAATTGTAACCTTGCCATAGTAGCTTTTTTATTCTTATATATATATTTATTTATTCTATGCTTTTAATCTTTTTTGCTATATATAAAAACGGCGTATCACATAATGCTATAAATATTTCTAGCATACAAGTTGTAATAGCTATCATAACTACCTCAGATAATGGATACACAAATAGAAAAGCACCAAAAACAAATAGAAAGTTCTCTGCACAATTACAAACTATAGTTGATACATTATTTCTTATCCACATTTTACTACCATTAAATTTTTGCATAAGCTTATTATATAAGTATACATCTGCAATATTAGATAAGAAAAACATAGTAATGCTAGATATACATACACGTGGTGTAAGTGAGAATAATTGCTTCATTGAATTGTGTGCAATATCTACTGAACTAGGTGTAAAAAGAAGTGTTAATTGACTTATTATTATAAATGCTATAACTGAAAACAATCCAATATATACTCCTTTTTTACTTTCTTTAATTCCATAGCATTCTACTAAAATATCTGTTGCTAAGAAATTTGATGCAAATAGCACATTTCCTAATGTAGAACTTAGTCCTAAAATATCTACTGTTTTAGTCACCTGTATATTTGCAAGAATAGATGCTATTGCTATCCACATAAATAGTCCAGATTTTCCAAATAATTTTTTAGCTAAAACTAACATACTAAATACAATTATTATTTCTATTATAAGTAAAATTTCATTCATTTTTTTGCCTCCTAGTTTTTTATAGTGGGATGGATTTTCGAACCACTGCAATAAAATAATAAAAAATAATCTCTGTAACACTGTTATTTCAAGTATTACAGAGATTTAAAATTATGGCTGGGCTGGCTGGATTCGAACCAGCGCATGCTAGAGTCAAAGTCTAGTGCCTTACCGCTTGGCGACAGCCCAATGTATAAGTACTGGGGTGAATAGTGGGACTTGAACCCACGACATCCAGTGCCACAAACTGGCGCTCTACCAACTGAACTATATCCACCATCAACAGCTACTTTTTCATTATAATATTTTTTTTCATGTTTGTCAATATTTTGTGTAAAAATTAGTGTAAAAATACCCTAATACTCAACAATTATCTTATAAATTGGTCCAAATGGAGAAAACTTTTTCTCATATTCTGTTTCTATATTAAATACATCTGCTTTATGTAGATCTAAATATACTTCTAGAAATTTTAGACCATAGTTTTGCATACTTACAAGACTATACTCAAATAATAGTCTATTGTCTGTTTTAAATTCTATATTGCCATGTTTTCTTAATACTTTCTTATACTCTGCTAAAAATTTCTCATTTGTAAGTCTTCTTTTAGCATGTTTTTTCTTAGGCCATGGATCACTAAAATTTAGATATATTTTTTCTATTTGGTTATCTTCAAATACTTGTGCTATATCTATTGCATCAAAAGACATGAAAAATACATTATCTAATTTAATATTATTTTCAGTTTCATATCTTATTAATTTTTTAGCTGCTAGTGCAAGTACTTGAACGGATACTTCTACACCAATATAGATATTTTCTTTATCTAATATAGCTAGCTGTGTAATAAAATCTCCTTTTCCCATTCCTATTTCCAAAAATATCTTTTTTCCTTTATTTTTAGCTATTATATTTTGTATAGTTTCTTTATCTTTTATGTATCTATCAAAACTATTTAACTGTTCAACCGCTTTCGGATTATATCTTGTCCTCATTTTGCCTCCTTATATTTTAGTAATCAATACTCCTATAACCTCAATAATAACAGATACTGCACCTAAGATAACGAAGTTAAGATATGGTATTTTTACATTACATTCTTGTATTTTTCTTGCCTTCTCTTCTTGTTTTTTATTAATTTCTTCTACTTTTTTATCATCTTTTCTAATTTCATATATTTGCTTTTTTACATCATTAAATGTAAAGCTAGATTGATGATAGTATTTATTCTTTTTTGTACTTAATTTACAATAATATAATCCAATACTAATACATAATGAATAAAATATTATTTGAATTAATCCTCCAATATATAGAGTTGGCATAAAACTTATTCCACATATATGTCTTACTACCATATCATTTACAATTATAATTGCCTGCATTATTCCCATAATTGATATTGGAACATATGGTGTTATACCTGCTAATATAATGATAAAGCTTAAGAATAAACATTCTCTAATTTGACTAATTAGCGATGTAGGTGTTACATCTGTAGCTAAGCTCATATCACTACTTGAAAACATCATTGATATAAATGTTAGTGTATACAGTATAATAGATATTACACTAATTACAATGTGTTTCTTTTTTAAATTTTCATTATAAAATTTCTTTAGTTGCTCTATTATACTGTTTGCATTTAAGTTAACATTCATTTTTTTTACATTATTATTTTGTACTTTCATTAATCACACCTCTTATATAATTCTAAAATCTATTTGTTTTGTTAATACATCTGACCTTATTAACTCAACTTTTAGCTTATCTCCTATCTTATATGTTATACCTGTTTTTTCACCTATTAGCATATGTCTATTTTCATTATACATAAAGTAATCGTCTGGCATATCATTAAATGAAACAAATCCTTCTACTGTATTTTCAAGTTCTATAAATATTCCAAATGATGTTACAGATACTATTCTTGCATCAAACTTCTCACCAATAAATGATTGCATATACATAGCACTATATAAGCTATCAAAATCTCTTTCTATTTTTGTTGCATTTTTTTCCATTTCAGATGAGCTTTTAGCATACTTTTCAGCTTGCATTTCATAACGTATTAATTCATTATTTCCAAACAACATATTGTTTTCTAATGCTTTTGTAATCATTCTGTGTATAAATAAGTCAGGATATCTTCTTATTGGAGAAGTAAAATGACAATAATACTTTGCATTAAGTCCAAAATGTCCTAAACATTCATGGCTATATTTTGCAAGTTTTAAAGACCTAAGCATATATGTTGATATTATATCTTTTTCCTCATTATTTTCAACTTTACTTAGAATATCTGATAATGCTTTAGGATGAATATCTTTTATCCCTTTAAGTTTTAATTTATAATTTGAAAGTATTAAATTTAAGTCTTTTAGCTTATCTTCATCAGGTTTTTCATGAATACGATATATAAATGGTAATTCTAAAAAATAATATTTTTCTGCAATTGCCATATTAGTTATTAGCATAAATTCTTCTATTATTGTATTAGCAAATGTAATTGGATATGGCTCTATATTTTTAACATCACCATTTTCATCTAATACTATATGAGTTTCAGGAATTTCAAAATTTATGCAGCCTTCTTTTAATCTTTTATCATTTAAAATATGTGCTAACTCTTGCATTAACATTAAATCTTTTTTATATTTTTCATATTCATTTTTTAAGTCTTCATCTTCTTGATTTGAAATTACTTTATATACCTTTTCATAGCTCATCTTTTTTTCTACTTTTATTACAGCTTTAAAAACATCTGAGCTTAATAGTTCACCCATACTAGATATTTGCATATCTACACCTAAAGCTAATCTTTCTTCTCCAGCATTTAGACTACAAATACCATTAGATAATTTCTTAGGTAGCATTGGAATAACTTTACCTGGTATATATATACTTGTTCCTCTTGCTATTGCCTCTTTATCTAGTGCTGTTTTTTCTTTTACATAGTGACTTACATCTGCTATATATACAGATAAAGTATACGTATTATCTTTATTTTTCTTAACGCAAACAGCATCATCTAAATCTTTTGCATCTTCTGCATCTATTGTATATACTCTTTCTTTTGTTCTATCTACTCTACCTATTTTTTCTTCTTTTAATACTTCATTTGGTATATTTTCTAATTCCTCTTTAACCAGATCATTAAAATCTTCCATTTCATCTAGTCCATAAGATACATATAATGATTTTGCATCTATATGCGCATCAGAAGAATCTCCTATAATTCTTGTTATTTTACCTTCAGCTTTACTTGATGCTGTTGGATACTTTTCTATATTAACTTGTACTACCTGTCTATCACGTATATTTTGAGAGTTCTTCTTAGAAATATATATATCTTGTATACTGTCATCTATTGGAATGATAAAACCAAAATTTTTAGACTTACTAAATCTTCCTATAACCTGTGTAGTATTTCTTTTTAATATTTTAACAACTTTTCCTTCTCTACTTTTTCCAGATGACTCTAGTATTTCAACGAGTATATCATCATTATTCATAGCACCATTTAAATTCCTAGCTGAAATATATACATCTTCTCCATTTTCAACTATTCCAAATCCAAATCCTGCACTTTTTGCTTGATACTTACATTTAACTAAATCACTTTTATCCAGTGGTACATACCTTTTACTATCATCTACATATACCACACCTTCTTGTTCTAATTCAGATAAAATTCTATCTAGCATAGCAATATCTGCTTTTGGTATAGAAAATAATGCTGCTATTTGTTTCTTAGTTACAAGTTCATATTTATTATCTAAAAAAAAGGAAGTTAATACTTCCTTCCTCATAGTATATTTATCTTTTTGTATTTTATTAACTATTTTCTTTTTATTCATCTTGTTCCTTTATCCTACTTAATTATTGAAAAAGTTGTTGCAAAACATAGTACACAAAAAATTATAGCTAATACAACTGTATATTTAGATAGTATACCATCTAAAGTTTTTGATTTATTTGAACCATAAAAAGTATTATTTCCAGTTATAGCAGATTTTTGATCTTTACTAGATTGCATCATTACTACTATTGTAAGTATTATTCCAACTATTATTGTAGCTATTGCTAAAGTCCAATCTATCCAACCCATATTGTATTCCTCCCATAAAATCTCTTTTTTTTACTCACTTATTATAACATAAAAGATATTAAATTACAAGCTTATATCTGTGTTTTATTTAATTGCATCTAGTAATTCTTCTATTTTTTGACTATTTAATATTATATTTATATCTTTATACTTTAATTTTATCTCATTTGCATACTCTTTATATAGCTGTAATGAAAGACTATTTTGTGCATGTTCCACTTTAAGTCTATTAATATTTTTTAATAAATTTTCTAAATAGCTAACATATCCTTCTTTAATATCTTTATAGTTATTTGTTACTAAATAACTTAAATATTTTAAAGTAAAATGAATATTATCATCTAGTGCATACTTATTATACTTTTCATATTTCATTTCCCTATTAGTAATATCTTCAATTTTCTGAGTTATTTCCAGTCTTTTTTCCACATTATCCTCATTATACAGTTCCTTTTTTATATCCATTATATCTAGATATGTCTGACATGCAATTATATAATTTTTTAAGTATTGCATATCAAAAGGAGATAAAACAGATACTACTTCACATTTATTAATAATTTTTTCTTGTTCTTGTAGGTTGTTATTAAGATTACTTACATCATTTGGCTCTACTACATAAGCTATAATTTCAGATGTACTAATAACAAATGAAATAGCAAATAATGTTATACCAATAATACTTAATACATTTATTTTAGTTTGCTTAAGACTTTCTTTATCTACACAGCTCCCTATTATTATAGCTAACATATATAGCATGAAAGTATATGTTAAAAATACATCAAAAAGACTAAACACAATTATTGAAATAAGCATAATCTTATATGTATTGTTCTTACAACATTTAAATGTATATATAATTAAGCATACAAATGATATAAATCCTAATATACCAGACTCTAATAACACCTGTAGTGGTAGGCTATGTACTTCTAATGATATATACTCTAATGTTTGAACTGTCTCATAAGCAGTTCTAAATCCGTTACCACCAATTCCAAATATAAATGTTAGTGGAGTTTTAAATACTAATTTTAAAGCATCTGTGTAGTATGTAAATCTTAGCTTTGTACTATTAAAATTACTAAAATACTCTTTTATTTGTAATATTAATCCATTATCTTTTAAAAGAGAAAAATTACATACTAGAGATACTAATATTATAGTTAATGCTATTATTCGAGCTACATTATTTATTTTTTTATTATCTTTACTTAAAATATAACAATATATAAAATATATAATTAATGTTACTGTTAGTACTAAATATACATTATATTTAGCTATACATGTTGCGGTTAAAAATGAGTATATTGTAGTTATACCAATATCTAGTATTATATTATACTTTTTATATATTATACAGTAAAATATTGTACTAAGAATATATATAAATAGTGCCATTTTTGATTCTGTTAAAATTATAGATAAAGTAAAGAAATATAATATTGCCATATACAAAGATTTTTTTACACCTTTGCATTCGCCTTTAGCTATTTTATCTAAAATATAGATAGAAGATATTACGCAAAGTAGCCCTAGTAAATTTGAGTATTGTATTACTGAAGACATTCTTGTTGTACCTTCATCTAAATATCCACTTCCTATACTTTCTAAAGGCTTATCTAGATATTTATTTCCTAGCTCATCAAATCCAAATAAGCAAAATATAATAGTGGTTATAACAATGAATTTTAAATATTTTTCTTTATTTTCAGAATTTATTACCATTAATACAATAAGTGACATGCTATATATCCTTATTGCAAAATTTAGAGCACCAGATACAGTATATGCATTAAATAGTACTGGAATAAAATATGATATAGCAAGTATTATTAAAAACAAAGATAATATGTTATTTTTTTTGATATTCTTTATATTCAATATGTAAAAAATAGCAGATACTACTTGAATAATATATATTCCAAGTAAACTATCTTGCTTATAGTATCCACCTTTTTTTATACCAATTATGAATAAAGAAAAAATTATTATATACTCTAAAAAACTATTTATTTTCTTTTTATCTAATGTCATATTTCTACCTCAATATAACTAAATTATATATTGTTTAATATAAAATTGCAAGAAAAAAGAGACTTCAAAGTCTCCTTACTATGTATCTAGATTATCTAGTCCATACTCTATTATTTGATTTACTACACTATTAAATGAAATATTATTTTTTTCAGCTAAATATGCAATTTTATCATAAGTATCGCCACTCATTCTAATTGTACGTGTTATTGTATCTTTCCCCTTATTATTAGCTACTATTTTTAACTTATCCATTGCTATCACCTAGTTTTATTATATGTAAAAAAAGTAACAAAATTAGTGTACCATGTTGTGTACAATTAAGTGATATCGTGATATAATGTACTTACTGAGGTGATTATTATGAAAAAAAGTACAAAAATTTACATATATATTTTATTTATTATATTATTTGTTTTAATTATATTTAATCTTTTTATATTATTTAAAAATCTAAAAAAGTATGAAATAAAATCATATAACAATAATACTAATAGCTATTATTCTTCTTTTAATAGTTAATATTTATATAATAAATGTTGGGGTTTTTTATACTCCAACATTATTTTTAGCAAAAAAAATATCAAGCACCATCATTAAATGCTTGATATAATGTGGTGCCCCAGAAGCGATTCGAACGCCCGACCCACGGCTTAGAAGGCCGTTGCTCTATCCAACTGAGCTACTGGAGCAACCATACTCTCTTGAGTACTTTAATATAATAACACAATATGCTCAAAAAATCAATACTTTTTTTACATATTTTGCAAAATTATATCTCGTTTGTATCTATAACAATAAGTGGTACTTCCATTTCTTCTTTAGTGAGTCCAGCATGTCTAGCGCACATTTTATAGTCTCCTCTTTCCCACTCTATTGCCTTATTAGATGTAGCAAAAGCTATATATTCTCCAAGAAAATCATCTATCATATCATTTTTCTTTCCTGTTCCAAACATATTTTTTGCATATACTTCATCTTTACTCATTAATATGAAATCATTTTTAAATTCCTTTTCAAACTCTTTTTTAAATATATCTTTATATTCTTCTTTTACAAAAAAGTTTACTGCTCTTGTTTCAATACTTGGTCTATTAACTAGCATATCTTGTAATTTTGGATAATCTTCTAAATATACTGTTTCTGTATCTACTAGACCATGGTCTGCTATTACTATAACTAAAGTATCTTTTAATATTTCGCATATTTCACATACTAGACTATTAATATACTTTATATTCTCCTTTACATACTCATGCTCTGTTCCAAGTGCATGCATAATTAAATCTGGTTCTTCCACATAAGTATATATATAATCTTCACTTGGGTCTTTAGAAATCTCAACTACTCTTCTTAGCATATCTTCACATGAATATGCAAATTCATTTGTATCAGAATATTTAGATATGTCATGTGTCTTTACCCTATTTTTAGTTATATCTTTTATTCTATCAAAAACATTATAGTATTTTATATATTTTTGAGCTACATTAGTGCCTTCTACTACTTCATTACTATCTTGATATGTATTTTTAAAAATAGTAATATTTGCATCATAATCTTTAAAATACATATCCCATCCAAGCCAAGAATGCTCTATTGGCGCAAGCCCGCTTTCAACAGTTGGTATAGCACAAGCTGTTGTTGATGGACATACAGAAGATATAGTACCAACTAAGTGTTTCATTATAAAGTCATCCTCTTTAAGATATTTTTTTAAAGTTGATACTCCCATTCCGTCAAATAGCATAAGCACAATATTTTCATATTTATTTTTTAATTTTTCATCTAATATTTCTAAGCTCTTATGTCCGTTATCATAACCGTAATATTTTAATATAGATGATATTACAGATAATATACTTTTATCATAATCTGGATATTTAATCATACATCTTCCCCTATTCTTCTGAAAAACTAGTTTCCTTCTTCATTAATTCTACATTTTGCTCTAAATATTCATCATAAGTACATCTTCTATCAATAATTTCTCCATTTTCTTTTATCTCAATTATTCTATTTGCAACTGTTTGTACAAACTGATGGTCATGTGATACAAAAATTAGCTCTGCATTTGTTCTAATTAGTCCTTCATTTAGAGCAGTTATGCTTTCCAAGTCTAAGTGATTTGTAGGTTCATCTAAAAATATTAAATTAGGTGCTTCAAGCATTGCTCTTGCAAGCATACATCTTGCTTTTTCTCCACCAGATAATACATTAATTTTCTTTAGAGCTTCATCTCCTGAAAATAGCATTCTTCCTAAGAAACTTCTAACAATTGTTTCATCTGTTATTCCATAATCATCTGCTATCCACTCAACGATGCTTTTATCTACTTTAAAATATTCTTCATTATCTTGAGGTACATATGATTGCTTTATTGTCTGCCCATAAGATATTGTTCCTGAGTCTGGTTTAATCTCACCCATTAAAGCTTTAAATAATGTAGTTTTAGCAATTGAATTAGGTCCTACTAATGCAATTTTATCATCTTTTAATACTTTAAATGATACATTGTTTAATATTCTTTCACCATCTACACTAACACATAAGTCTTCAACATTTAATATTTCTTTACCTGCTTCTCTTTCAGGCTTAAAATCTATATATGGATATCTTCTAGTAGAAGGCTTTATTTCATCAAGTTGTATTTTTTCCAATGTTTTCTTTCTAGAAGTAGCTTGCTTAGATTTTGAAGCATTAGCGCTAAATCTTCTAATAAAATCTTCCAATTCTTTAATCTTTTCTTCTTTCTTTTTGTTAGCATCCTTCATTTGCTTTAATGCAAGCTGACTAGATTCATACCAAAAGTCATAGTTACCAACAAATATATTTATTTTTCCATAATCTATATCTAAAATATGTGTACATACTTTATTTAAGAAATATCTATCATGAGATACAACAATAACTGTATTTTCAAAATTAATTAAAAATTCTTCTAACCAACTTATAGCTGCCATATCTAAATGGTTTGTAGGCTCATCAAGTATTAATACATCTGGATTACCAAATAAAGCTTGTGCAAGTAATACTTTTACTTTTTGTGGTCCTGTAAGTTCACGCATTAGCATTTCATGAAGCTCAACATCTATTCCAAGACCTGTTAGCAGTTGTGCAGCATCAGTTTCTGCCATCCAGCCATTTAGCTCTGCAAATTCTGCTTCCAATTCTCCTGCTTTAATTCCATCTTCGTCATTAAAATCTGGTTTTGCATATAACGCATCTTTTTCTTTCATAATTTCATATAGTCTTTCGTTTCCACGAATAACTGTATCAATTACTTTAACATCATCATACATATAATGATCTTGTTTTAGCACACCAAGTCTTTCGTTTTTAGTCATATAGACTTCACCTTCACTTGGCTCAAGCTCTCCAGTTAAAACTTTTAAAAATGTAGATTTTCCAGCTCCATTTGCCCCTATTACTCCATAGCAATTTCCAGGTGTAAATTTTACATTTACATCTTCATATAATACTCTTTTACCAAATCTTACTGTAACTCCGTTTGTTCCTAACATACTATTCTCCTTTAAAACACTAGTATATATTTTACTATAAATGTACTTAAAAATCAACCAAATATAATATATAGTATAAGTACTATTGATTTTGTTTGTCGTTTATTGTAATATTTAATTGGTGATAGATTATGAGTAAAAAAATTGATAAAGACGAATTAAGAGAAAACTCAAAGAAAAAAGTAAAACTTGCTTTTGAAGACTATAAAGCATTTGCTCTTAAAGGAAATGTTTTAGATTTAGCTATTGGTGTTGTTTTAGGTAGTGCTTTTTCTAACATTGTTAGTACATTAGTATCTTCACTAATAACTCCTATAATAAGTCTTCTAACTAGTAATGTAGATTTATCTACTCTATTTATAACATTAAGAGGTGGTAAATTTGCAACTTTAGAAGAAGCTAAAGCTGCTGGAGCAATAACACTTAACTATGGAACTTTAATTAATGCAATAATAAACTTTATTATTATTTCTGTAGTTTTGTTTATATTTGTTAAAGCGATAACTAAAGCAAACAAAAAAGATAGTCAAGCTGTAGAAGTAACTACAAAAGAGTGTCCTTACTGTTTAAGTAGCATTCCGCTTAAAGCTTCAAGATGTCCACATTGTACAAGTGTACTTGAAGAAAGTCACGATGAAATAGTTCAAGAATAAAAATAAAAACTCCATCTTAATTGATGGAGTTTTTATTTTAAAAAAATTCACGAGATACGTAAAAACAAGTTGCTCTCGTGAATAAAATTCAAATTGAAATTATTTTTTGTTTACTAGCTCTTTTAAAGCTTTTCCAGCTTTGAATACTGGAGCTTTAGAAGCTGGTATTTTAATTTCAGCCTTAGTTTGTGGGTTTCTACCTTTTCTAGCAGCTCTTTCTCTTACTTCGAAAGTTCCAAAACCTACTAATTGAACTTTTTCGCCTTTTTTAAGTGCTCCTTCTACGCTAGTTACGAATGCATCTAGTGCAGTTTCAGCAGCTTTTTTTGTTAGTTTGCTTTCTTCAGCAATTTTAGCAATTAATTCAGCTTTATTCATTATAAATCCCTCCTATTTGTTTTTACACTTAGAATATACTACAAAACAAGTTTCTTGTCAACACTTTTCAGCTTTTTTCTTTCAAAAAAGTTGTGTTTTTTAGCTATATTTTAAGCATTTTACATATTTTGTTACCATAAGGTAGCTGTTGTATTTCATCTTTATCTAAAATTTTAAGTAAAATAACAAATACTAGATATATTGCAACACCTACAATTATAGCTAACAATGTAGATATAGTATTTCCTAAATTTATTAAACTAAACAATTTATATGCAAAAAATACAAATATTCCCATAATTACACTACATATAAATGGTTTAACAAAAATTTCTTTTAAAGGTATTCTTTCTTTTAATGATTTATATAAAATTGTTGCAGATATTATACATGCTGTTGCACTATATACTATACTTGATATTGCAGGAACAATTTCTCCAAATTGTGGGATAAATATAACATTTAAGATATATTTTAGTACTGCTCCAACAAGTAATGCAATACCAGGTACTGCTAATTTTCCTATTCCTTGCAATGCTCCTGTTATTGTTTGACTAACTACAGAGAAGAATAGTAGCCAGCACTCAATTTGTAATAAATATGCTCCTTCTGGTGCATTTGGAAATAGCATTTGAAATATTGGTGTAGCAAGTACAAACATTCCTATTGTACATGGTAGTGCAATAAGTGAAGATATTTTCAAAGAATATTTTATCTTACTTATAGCCTCATCTTTTCTATGTCTTGCTATAGCTGAAGATATAAATGGTACAAGAGCTACAGCAAATGCTACGTTTATTGAAAGTGGTACTGCTAGTAATATATCTACTTTTCCAGATAATATACCATATTTTTGATTAGCTATATCTAATGTATAATTACTATATTTTTGTAATCCATTTACTACTGTTACAACATCAATAAGTCCTGCTAGTGCTGATACAACACTTCCAAATGAGATAGGTACAGCATAAGATATTAATTTTTTTGCTATTTTACTTCTAGCTTCAATTGCAAAAATTTTTGAATTATTAATTTCTTTCCATATATCTTCTCTATTTTTCCTATAATATCTTACTAAATAGAAAAAGGCACTTGATGTAGCAACTGTAGTAGCTAGCGTTGAACCTGCAGCCATTATTTCAGGTGATGTACCAAGAAGCATAACAACAAATATAATAGAAAATACGCAGTTTATTACCTGCTCTATTATTTGTGCTTTACTATATTCACTAACATTTTCCATTCCAATAAAGTATCCTCTTAATACTGCAGACATTGATACAAATATTATAGCTGGAGAAAGTGACATTAACGTATACTTAACACCAGGATTATTTAATATATGATCTGCTATAAATCCTGAACCGAAGAATAGTGCAAGTGCAAAAGCAGTAGCAATGCTTACAAATACTAAAAATGCTGTTTTAAATATTCTATGTGCACCTCTTCTGTCACCTACTGTTATCTTTTCTGAAACTAGTTTAGATATTGTATTTGGTATTCCCATAGTAGCTATAGCTAATATAAATGTATACACTTGATATCCTGA
>CANRAK010000021.1 GCA_947628575.1 uncultured Clostridia bacterium
GGACATGTTGACCATGGTAAAACTACTTTAACAGCTGCAATCACTAAATATTGTAGCTTAACTGGTGGAGCTGAATTCAGAGCTTATGATCAAATCGATGGAGCTCCTGAAGAAAGACAAAGAGGTATAACTATCTCTACAGCTCACGTTGAATATGAGACAGAAAACAGACACTATGCTCACGTTGACTGTCCAGGACACGCAGACTATGTTAAAAATATGATAACTGGTGCTGCACAAATGGATGGTGCTATCCTTGTTGTTTCTGCAGCAGATGGCCCAATGCCACAAACTAGAGAACATATCTTACTTGCAAGACAAGTTGGTGTTCCTTACATTGTTGTATTTATGAATAAATGTGACATGGTTGATGATCCAGAATTATTAGAATTAGTAGAAATGGATATTAGAGATCTATTATCTAGATACGATTTCCCTGGAGATACTACTCCAATAATAAAAGGATCTGCTTTACAAGTATTAGAGTGTGGATCTACAGATCCAAATGCACCAGAATATGCTTGCATTAAAGAATTATTAGACACTATTGATTCTTATATTCCAAATCCAGAAAGAGATGTAGATAAACCTTTCTTAATGCCAGTTGAAGATGTATTCACTATCACAGGTAGAGGTACAGTTGCAACAGGTAGAATTGAAAGAGGATCTCTAAAGATTGGTGAAGAAGTTGAAATAGTTGGTCTTACTGATGAAAAGAAGAAAACAGTAGTAACTGGTATCGAAATGTTCAGAAAATCTCTAGATTCAGCTGAAGCTGGAGACAACGCTGGTGTACTTCTAAGAGGAATTCAAAGAAGTGAAGTTGAAAGAGGTCAAGTTATAGCTAAACCTGGTTCAATTCACCCACACACTGAATTCTCAGCTGAAGTATATATCCTAACTAAAGAAGAAGGTGGAAGACACACTCCATTCTTTAACGGATATAGACCACAATTCTATTTCAGAACAACTGATGTTACAGGTGTTATTGAACTACCTGCAGGAACTGAAATGGTAATGCCTGGAGATAACGTAACAATGGAAATCAAACTTATCACTCCAATAGCTATTGAAAAAGGATTAAAATTCGCTATTCGTGAAGGTGGTAAAACAGTTGGTGCTGGTTCAGTATCAGATATCAAAGAATAATTTTGATATTACCACAATAAAGTGATATTTATAGATGAGATTTGTATTATAATAGTACAAATCTCATTTTTTTTTAAAAGATATATAAATATCCTTGACATTATTTAATAAATATTAGATAATAGTGTTATGTTTAGAATATTTTTATTTGGATATTCATATAAAGTGTAAAAAGAATCTTTGGGAGGTGTGAAAAGATGGATACAGTTTTAGAGAAAGTAAAAGAAGTAATCTGTGAGCAATTAGGTATTGATGATCCTGATACAGTTACTCTTGAAACTACTTTTATCGATGACTTAGGAGCTGACTCATTAGACATTGTTGAATTAATAATGGCTTTAGAAGAGGAGTTTGATATGGAAATTCCAGAAGAGGAAGCAGAAAAAATAACATCTGTTGGAGATGTAGTTACATATATTGAGAATAATCAATAAAAGAAAAAAAGTACCTTAATATACTAAGGTGCTTTTTTTTCTTGAATTTTATAATGAAATTAGATATAATATACTGTAGGTGAAGACAATGAATAACGACGATAATTTACTATTATTACAATCAAAGTTAAAATATATATTTAATGATATTAAATTGCTTAAAATGGCACTTACGCACAAATCCTATGCATATGATTTAGGCAAGACAGATTACGATTCATATAATGAAAGAATAGAGTTTTTAGGTGACGCTATTTTAGAGCATATAATTTCAGATTTACTTTTTTCAATTAAACCAGAATTAGTTGAAGGTGATATGACTAAGAAAAGAGCTGCTATTGTATGTGAAGCATCATTAAGTAGAGCTTTAAAAAGAGTAGGTGCACATGAGTTTATATATTTAGGTAGATGTGAGAAAAATTCTAACGGCAGGATGAAAGAAGCAATTGTTGCTGATGCATTTGAAGCTATATTAGGTGCAATATATTTAGACGGTGGATATGATATTGCACGTGATATATGTCTAGAACTACTAGATGAGGAAATTAAAATGGTACTTTCTGGTGAAACATTTAATAAGGATTATAAGACACAACTACAAGAAATATTACAAAAGCATGGAAATGTAAAAATTGAATATATAATTCAAAAAGAAGAAGGTCCTGAGCATGATAAAACATTTACAATAAATTTGTTCTTTAATGATAAGAAAATTGGCGAAGGACAAGGTAAAAGTAAAAAGCAAGCAGAACAAGAAGCAGCAAGATATGCTATTGAAAATATGACAGAAGATATTGCAGATTAAAACAAAGGAGAATGTTAATGAAAAAAGTTATCTTTGCAGCAAGTTCAGGAGGGCATTTAACAGAAATGTTAAAGTTAGAACCTTTATTTAATGAATATAATTATTTACTAGTTACAGAAAAAACAGATGTAACTAAGGAATTAGCTGAAAAATATAATATGAAATTTGTAAAATATGGACCTTGTAAAAATAAAATAAAATATGTATTAACAATAATATATAATATATTATTGTCTATAGGTATTGTATTAAAGTTTAGACCTGATACTATTGTTTCAACAGGTGCACAAATTGGAGGATTTTTTTGCTATGTAGGAAAATTCTTTGGTGCAAAAGTAATATATATTGAGACAATGGCTAAAATACAGGAACTATCTGGTACAGGAAATAATGTATATAAAATAGCAGATAAGTTTTATGTACAATGGGAAAATTTAGCTAAAAAATACGATAAAGCAGAATATTTAGGAAGGTTGATATAGATGGTATTAGTAACAGTAGGTACTCAGAAACAACAGTTTAATAGGCTATTTGAGCTTGTAGAAAGCAGTAAAAAATTAAAAAAAGAGAAAATAGTTGCACAAATAGGTTATACTAAATATAGTAATAAAAAAATGAAAACATTTGAGTTTATACCACTTGAAGAAATGAATGAATATATAGCAAATTCTGACTTAATTATTACACATGGAGGAGTTGGCACTATCTTTTATGCAATAAAAAAAGGAAAAAAGGTTATAGCTGTACCTAGATTAGAAAAATATGGTGAGCATATTAATGACCACCAAATAGAGATATGCCAAGAACTAGAAGATGAAGGCTATATTTTATATTATAAAGATGAGAAAGATAATTTAGATGATTTAATAGAAAAAGCTAATAATACAACTTTTAAAAAATACGATTCAGAGAGTAATTACTTAAATACTTTAAGAAAAGAAATATAATATTGAGGGATGATATATGGAAGTAAAAAAGTTAGAGGAAATAGCAACTAATGTTAGGAAGAATATAATTAAAATGGTATATAATGCTAAATCTGGTCATCCAGGTGGTTCACTTTCATGTACAGATATATTAGTATGTCTATATCATGAGAAAATGAATTTAAATTTAGATGAAATGGGTAACAGAATAGATAAATTTGTTCTTTCAAAGGGTCATGCATCTCCTGCATATTATGCAGTACTTGCAAGTAAAGGATTTATACCAGAGGAAGATTTAATTGGATTTAGAAAAGTAGATAGCTACTTAGAAGGACACCCAACAAATAAGATAAATGGAATAGATGTTTCAAGTGGCTCATTAGGTCAAGGACTATCTATTGCAAACGGAATGGCTATCTCGAAAAAAATAGATAATAAAGAAGGATATGTATATTGTCTTTTAGGTGATGGTGAAATAGAGGAAGGGCAAATATGGGAAGCTTGTATGACAGCTAATAAGTATAAATTAAATAATGTAATTGCCTTTTTAGATTACAATGGGCTTCAAATTGATGGTAGCATTGAAGATGTTAAAAGTGTGGATAACTTGAAAGAAAAATTTGAAGCTTTTGGATGGAATGTGCAAGAAATTGACGGACATAATTTTAATGAGATAAATAACTCAATAGAAAAAGCTAAAAGCTCAGAAAAATCTAATATGATAATAGCTAAAACAATAAAAGGAAAAGGTGTATCTTATATGGAAAATTCTGTATCTTGGCATGGAAAAGCACCAAATGAAGAGGAGTATAATATAGCTATTGCAGAATTATCTAAATAATAGAGGTGAATAATGGAAAATATATCTAGAAATGATATTAGTTTTAGAATAAATAAGATAAAAGATAGAGTATCTGAAATTAATAATCAGATAATTAAAAATAATAAAGAACTAGAAAATAAATATGATTTTGCAAGGAAAATAGGAATAAAAGTAGATAATGTTAATGATAACAGTAATGTTATTGAAGATTTAAATAAGTATATCCAAAAAGCAGAGGATATATTAGCACAAATTAACGATTGTAATAATGAAGATATAGATGAAACGTATAAAATATTAAATAACATATTATATTTAGACGATATACGACTTAGTAATATAAAAGAACTTGTAGATGATGATAGAGAAAATAATATAAAACAGTATATAAATATATTAACAGATAAAGCTAATGCTTTAATAAGGGAAGAAGAAATAAAAGAAATAGATAAAAACATAATGAAGCTATCTAAAAGTAATAATATAATTGAAAAAATAACTGGAAAAAGTAAAATGAAAAAAATATTACTAGAAAATTATAGCCTAAGAAAAGTAGAAACAATAAATAAAAAATATATACCTAAAAATAAGAGTATACTAGAGATTGTTAATATAGTAAATAATTGTGGATATAAATCTGAGGCATTATCTCAGTTTATAGACAGTATATCTAAAGAATATAACTTGGATAAACCAGCAGATACAGCGCTAGTAGCACAAAATAAAGAGTTTAAATTACCTTTCTTTTATAATAAAGAATTGGCAAGTAAAATTAATAATGAGAACGTTTTAATGTTAGATAGAATAAATGCTAAAAACAAAGTAACAAAAAATCAAGAATATAATCCATACAGTGATATGCTTAAAAATGATATACTAACATTAGAGCTTTTAAATTATACTAATATAGTAAATGAGGTGGAATAATGAAGTCTACGAGAAAAGCTTATGGAGAATTTCTTCAAGAAGTAGGGGCAGATAAAAATATTGTAGTTCTAGATGCAGATTTAGCTAACGCTACCAAAACAGATATGTTTAGAGCACAATATCCAGATAGACATATAGATGTAGGTATTGCTGAAGCAGATTTAGTAGGTACAGCTTGTGGTATTGCTTTAACTGGTAAAAAGGTTTTTGCTTCTACATTTGCAATATTTATGGCAGGTAGAGCATACGATCAGGTTAGAAATACAGCTGCATACTCAAATATTAATGTTAATTTATGTGCTACTCATGCAGGGGTTATGGTTGGCGAAGATGGACCAACACATCAATGTATAGAAGATGTAGCATTGATGAATGTTATACCAAATATGAAGGTATTATCTCCTGCAGATGATATAAGCACAAAAAAGATATTAAATATGTGTATGAACGAAAAAGGACCTAAGTATATACGTCTTGGAAGAAGTGATGTGGAATATATATATGACGATACTTACGAATTTAGGCTTGGCGGTTCTCATACATTTGGAGATGGAAAAGATGGAACTATATTTGCCTATGGACCAACTGTAAGCATTGCTTTAGAGGCTAAAAACGAACTAAAACAAAAAGGAATTAATGTTAGAGTAGTAGATTTATACAGTATTAAGCCTATAGATAAAGATACAATTATTAAATGTGCAAAAGAAACAGAAAAACTTGTATCAATAGAAGACCATAGTGTAATAGGTGGAGTAGGTAGTATAATAGCTAATATACTTTGTGAGGAGTATCCTAAGAAACTAAAAAAAATTGGGATAAATGATACTTTTGGAAAGTCTGGAAATGCCAAAGAGGTATATAAATATTTTGGACTAACAAAAGAAAATCTAGTAAATAAATTTTAAAATAAAAGCAATTACATTAATTATTTAATGTAGTTGCTTTTTAATATATTTAAATCTAAATTTTTCGAAGAAATTTTTTTCTGTATATTCTTGTCTTATGTAAATTTTTCCTTGATAATAACTAACTTTTATTATATAATAATTAAAAATTACATTAATAGGAGTGAGTTATGGAGCCACTTGCATATAGAATGAAACCAACAAAGCTAGAAGACTTTTATGGGCAAGAAGAAATAGTAGGAAAAGATAAATTATTATATAGATTAATAAAAGCAGATAAATTAACTTCAGCAATTTTTTGGGGACCACCAGGATGTGGAAAAACTTCACTTGCTCGTGTTATAGCAAGTACTACTAAAAATAAGTTTGTTACATTAAATGCTACAACTGCTGGTGTAAGTGATATAAAAAGTGTTGTTGAGAGTGCACAAAATATATTTACTAACCCAACAGGAAAAGTTATATTATTTATTGATGAGATACATAGATTTAATAAATTACAACAGGATGCATTACTTCCACATGTAGAAAAAGGAACAGTTATACTTATAGGGGCGACAACTGAAAATCCATATTTTTCAGTTAATAAAGCTTTAATATCTAGGTCAACAGTATTTAAATTTAAAGAATTACAACAAGAAGATATAAAAAAGATACTAGAAAACTGTATTAAAGATAAAGAAAATGGACTTGGTAATTATAACTTAAATATAGACAAAGAAGCATTAGAGTATATATCTATGTGCTCTAATGGAGATGTTAGAACAGCACTAAATGCTTTAGAGCTTGCAGTAATAACTACTGATATGGATAAAGAAGGCGTAATAAATATAACTAGAGATGTTGCAATCAACTGTGTGCAACAAAAAAAGGCTGTTTATGATAAAACAGACGATTCACATTATGATGTTATTTCTGCATTTATAAAATCAATGAGAGGCTCAGATCCTGATGCTACATTACATTATTTAGCTAGAATGCTTGATGCAGGAGAAGACCCTATGTTCATAGCAAGAAGAATTGTTATACAATCATCAGAAGATGTAGGGCTAGCTAATAGTGATGCTTTAAAAGTGGCTGTAGCAGCAATGAATGCAGTACACCAAATTGGTATGCCAGAAGCTAGAATAATTTTAGCACAAGCTGCACTTACAGTAGCTTTAAGTCCAAAATCTAACACATCATATCGTGGTATTAATAAAGCACTAGAGGATGTTAAGCAAAAAGATATAGGACAAGTACCAATGCATATTAGAAATTCTGTAGCTAAAGGAATGGAACAGTTTGGATATGGTGATGGATATAAATACCCACATGATTACAAATATGGAAAAGTTGAACAACAATATTTACCAGATAAGCTAATAAATGAAAAATACTTTGAACCAAGAGAATGGGAGAATTTTTATGAGAAAGAAGAAAAAGAATGAAAGTAAAAATTCAGAAGCATTTTTAGAATTAGGTAATCAAGATACATTAGATGAAGAATTAGAAAAAGAATTAGAACAAAGCATAAATATAGTAAATAGAAATAGGGAAGAATTAGATAGTCAAAGAGATGAAAGAATCAATAAATTCGCTAGAAATGCAAATGGAAAGCTAATTGAAAGAGAAAAGATAAGATATAAAATAAGCACAAGCACAATACTTATAATTTGTGCGATTATAATTCTTGTTACATGGATAATTTATGATTATGGACCTATTTTTGGAATTAATATTTCCAATAAAAATAATAGTGATAATAAAATAGAGCTAGTAACAAAAGATACAGATATCTATGGAGTATATAATAATGAACTATATATTTACTCAAATAATACAATTTCTACATATGATGAGAATAGTAAGCTTACATGGAATTTTACATTTTCAGATAGCTTCACTCCAAAAATTTATGTAGAAGGAAAGTATATGCTAGTTATTAATAACTCTACAGGAATGATATATCTATTTGAAAGTCAAAATGAAATATTAAATAAAAAAATAGATGGTACTATAAAGAATGCTTTTTTAGATAAAAATGGTAATATGGCAATTGAATATTCTGTTTCATCAGGATATAACAACGTAATTAGTGTGTATGATAAAAAAGGAAATAGCAAATATGATGCATATCTAAGTCAAGAAAACATAATATCATTAAAAATGTTAGATAATGCTAAAAAAATAATATTTTCTGAGGCTGTTACAAATTCATCAAGTATAGGTGTAAAGTTTAGATTAATAGACATTAACAAAAAGAAAGAAGAACAAGTTAGAGAAATAGCTAGTTTAGATAATCAATTTGTATATGATTTTATTGTTGAAGGTAAGAAGATATATGCATTATTAGACAACAAGATAATATCAGTAGATGTAGACAACTCTAATGTAGAAGTATTAAAAGAATTTGATAAAACACAAATGATATTTATAGCATTAAATACAAACTATTATACATATTTAGAAAGAAATTTATCTGATGATAAATATGTTATAGAAAATGTAAATTATAATGGTGCAAATATAAACACTACTGAAATAGATTCTGTGCCTAAGAATATGATAAGCAGTGATTTTGTTAACTATTATATTTATCAAGACCATATATACATATTAAATAAATGGGGTGTAGAATTAAAAGAAAAGCCAATTAATTTTACTCCAAAAAAATGTGTTGTTTTCAATAATAATAAGAGTTTAGCTTTAATATACACAAATAAAATATATATTTATAATTTATAGAAGGAGGGATTTATTATATGCTAATTTTAGATGTTATAGTTCTTGCACTTATAGCATTAGGAGCTTTTTCAGGACACAAAAAAGGTTTAGTAGGCATACTAGTTAGTTTTGCTGGTTTAATTTTATCTATTATTTTAGCATTTGCTTTCCAATCAGTAGTAGCAGAAGCCCTATGCAATTCTGGAATAGGTGACACTGTTACTAAAATGATAGAGGGCAATATGGAAAAAATGATAGACAATGGAGAAAATATGGAAGATTCTTTATATGCAAAGATATTATCTAGTAATATTACAAACGATCAAGTTAACCAAGCAGCAAAAAATCTAACAATGTTTATTATGAAAGGACTAAGCTTTATAGTAATATTCTTAGCAGTATATATAATATGTTATATTTTACAAATGGTATTAAATCTTGTATTTAATTTACCAATACTTAGTTCTATTAATGGAATAGGTGGAACTATTGTAGGAGGTTTATCTGTACTTATTAAAATATGGATAGTACTTGCTATATTATCATTTATTTCACCACTTCCAATGTTTTCATCAATCATGAATTATATAGACAAAACTGTTGTAACAAAATTCTTATATAATACAAATTTTGTCGTATCAATAATCCAATCTGGATTAAAACTATAAAATAGAAGTTATGCAATAGCATAACTTCTAAATCTTTTTTATGAAAGGAGTAATTTTTATTCTTAATATATTTAATTCTATAAAAGATTTTATTCAAAGAAACAAGTCATACATAATTATATTCTTAATTTTTTTAATTTCAGTAATATCATTAGTTATCCAAAATATAAAAGAAAAAGATACAGTAGTTATAAACAATAACAAACTAGAAAAAAATGAATATGAAGGAAAAATAGCTGTCTATATTGCAGGTGAGGTAAAAAAGCCAGGTGTATACTATATAGAAGAAAACACAAGATTAGATGATTTAATTAAAGAATGTGGTGGGTTTACAGATAATGCAGATATATCTGAGCTAAATTTAGCAGAAAAACTTAATGATTCAGATAAAATAGAAGTACCAAAAATTACAAAAGAAGATGTAGAAGATGAAGAGAGTAATGATGTAAGTGAAAGTGATTTAGTTAATATAAATACAGCTTCTGTAGACGAATTAAAGACATTAAAAGGAATAGGAGATACACTTGCTAATAACATTATAGAATACAGGAAAAACAATAAATTTAGTTCAATAGAGGATATTTTAAATGTTAACGGAATAGGTAAATCTAAATTTGAAGCTATAAAAGAATATATTTGTGTAAATTAAATAAAATTATAATAGGTATGAGACTATACATATATTTAAATAAAGATATAATAAAAAGCATTGCAGCTATAATGAATGATATTTCTTTTAATATTGATATATTTGAGTATTCTGAGAAAAAGGGCTATACTACAAATAATAATTTAATTATTAGACCAGAACTTGAAAATGGAAATAAAAGATGCGAAGATAAAAATGAATGCTACTGTAGAAATAGACTAGATCTGTCAAAAGAAAATGGGAATTTATGCAATTATCAAGTTGAAAAAAAGTATATAAATATAGAAGATATATCTAATATAAAAAATAATAGTTTCTATTACAATATACTAGAAAAAATTCCGTTAGATAATAGAATAAAAGAAATACGAGGAAAAATAACTAATTTAGAAGAAACAGGATTTAATATTGAGGCAAATAGATTTTTAATGGAAGATAGTATATATAATACAGTAAAAGAATTATATGAAAATATATGTGATATAGTTATTATTGGATATAAAATTAATTGTTTAAATGAAGAACACGATGTGTTTAAAATTATTGCTGTTTATATAGAATAAAACCTCAGATATAAATTAATCTAAGGTTTTAAAATTCATTAAATATTTTTTCTATATATTCCATATTATTATTAACCATCTCTATAAATTTTGGTGCAAGTTCAGGATCAAACTGTGTTCCAGAATTCTTTTCAATCTCAGATAAAGCAAATTCAATTGTTGCACCTTCTTTATATGTTCTTTTTGAAACTATAGCATCAAAAGAATCACATATAGATAGTATCCTTGCAAGAAACGGTATTTGTTTTCCTTTTATTTTTGCTGGATAGCCGTTGCCATCATAACGCTCATGATGATAGTACATGATAGGATAAATATCCTTATATATATCTGATACTGAAAATATATTAGCTGCAATAACAGGATGAGTCTTTATTACTTGGTATTCGTCATCTGTAAGACGAGTTGTTTTTAGTAATATATTATCTGGTATCCCTATTTTCCCTATATCATGGAAGGCAGCTGCTATTTGTAAATCAGAAATTTGTCTAGCATCTAATTTTAAATATTTTGAGAAAACGTCAGCAAGCAAAGTAACTCTACGCGAATGTTCTTCAGTATAATGGTCTTTAGCTCCGACTGTTTGTAATAATATTTTTGCAAAATCGACTAAGTAATGTTCTAGTTTAGAATTCATACTTTTAATATTATTAATCTGCTCAATATATTTTATACCGCTTTGAATAAGCATTATTAGGTTATCAAATTTATTACTTTTTTCATAATAAGCTTGTATATCTAATTGTTGCATTACCTCTATTGACGGTGCTAAATCCTTATGAATAGACATTAGTATTATATATATTTCTTTATTAAATTCTCTGACTGTTTCTACAATTTTATCGCCTTTTACTGGTGTCATCAAATAATTGACAATTAAAATATCATAATGGTTTTTTCGCAGTTCTTCAATTGCGGATAAAGGTTCAGTGTATGTTTTTACAAAGTGCCCATATCTTCTTAATACGACAGAAAGAACATCCATCATATTTATATCGTCATCGATAACTAGTATTTTGGCGCTAACTAATTTATCGTTATTCATACGTTTTCACCTATGCTAATAGTATATCAAAATATGTCAAAATAATCAAGATAAATATTAATTAGCAATAAAATAGAAAAAATTTTAAATAAGGTATTGACAAATTGAAATAAAAAAACTATACTTAATATGCTTTTATGAATATAAAGCGTAAACACAAACAACTTTATTTAATTATTTATAATTTTTTTCGTCAGATTTAATCGCAATATTTATATTTATTTTTTCTAAATTTTTATCGGTTAGATATAAATCCAATTTAAAAAATTATTTTTTTCTATATCTGAAATATCTAACTATTAGTATAAATATTTTCGTCGTATTAATATCTGTTTAATTTAATCTGAAAAAAAATCAGGAATTACTCCTGATTAAATTTCATTAATTTTTGTATTGCTCTTTTATCTATGATTACTTTTCCTTTTTCCTTTATAGTAGTGTAAAACATACTATAAGAAAAGTATCTAGAGCAATACTCACTTAATATCACAAATGTTTTAATAAACTTTTTATTCTTAATAGCACTATCACTAAATAGTATAAAAAATCTATCATCATATTTATACAAAGTGTTGTTTCCAAAGAATAAGTTTTCATCTTTAACAACATCACAAAAATTTAAAATCGCATCTAAAGAATTAAATTGATATAATTGTGAGTCTATCCTATAAAGTATTTTTCTGCGATTTTTATTATATGTGTTTATATCTGGTAGATTTTCTACTTTAGTTATAGTTAAAATTACTGTATTATTATTTTTAGAACAGGCTTCTATAAAAATATGTGAGTCGTCAAACTCTTCATCTAAATTAGATTCCTCTATCAAACTTGCATATAAATTTTTAGCAACAGAATTGTTTTTTTCTATATCATTAATAGTTATGTTACGCATTTTTAGTTCTTCATAAGAAAGAATAAATTTAACTTTGTTTTCATCTACTTTTTCTACTTTCATAGTATCAGTCCTCCTAGTAGATATAAATCTATATTAATATATGTATTATATAATCATTAAGTTACAAAGTCAACATTAAAATAGTTAAAATAAAATGCAAATAAATAAATAAAAGTTGCAAATTACATAATATTGTGATATAATTACCCCAGTTAATTTTCCTTACTATGCTTAGTGCATAGTCAGAAGTCCAAGAGGAGGTGAGTTGAGTCATGAATAAATACGAATCAGTTATAATCCTTTCAGCTAATGCATCTGAAGAAGCTATGGCTGCTTTTGGTGAAAGAATGAAAGAATTAATTTCTGCTAATGGCACACTTACAAATGTAGAGGAATGGGGTAAAAAAACATTCGCTTATGATATTAAAAAGCAAAAAGAAGGTTTTTATACTTTATTTACATTTGAAGCTAAACCAGAATTTATTGCAGAACTTGATAGAGTTCTAAGACTAGATGAAATAGTTTTAAAACACATGGTAGTAAAAATAGAAGACTAATATTTAGAGGGGGAGATTAAATGAACAAATTTCAATTTATGGGGAGATTAACAAGAGACCCTGAGTCAAGAGTAACACCAAATACAAATACAGCAGTAACTACTTTTTCAATTGCTGTAAATAGAAGATTTGCTGATGCAAATGGTGAAAGAAAAGCAGACTTTTTTAATATAACTGCTTTTGGAAAACTTGCAGATTTTTGTGCAAAATATTATAGAAAAGGACAACAAGTATTAGTCGAAGGTAGAATTCAAAACAGAACTTGGGATGATCAAAATGGTCAAAAAAGATATGCTACAGACTATATAGTTGAAAACGCATATTTTGCTGATTCAAGAAGAGATCAAGCTATGGCTGAAGATGTACCTTCATCTAGTATGGATGGTGAGTTTATAACAGTTGAGGATACTGATGATTTACCATTTTAATTAATATATTAGTTAAAAGGAGGATAAAATACAATGGCTGATAACAGAAAAAGAAACAGCAAAAATGACAAACCATATAGAAGACCTAGAAAAAAGGTTTGCGTTTTTTGTGCTGAAAAAATTGATGAAATAGATTACAAAGATGTTGAAAAATTAAGAAAATATGTAAGCGATAAAGGTAAAATCTTACCAAGAAGAGTAACTGGCGCTTGCGCTAAACATCAAAGAAAAATAACTGAAGCTATTAAAAGAGCTAGAACAATAGCACTTTTACCATATACAGTTAAATAATATAAAAGCAACTAGAAATTCTAGTTGCTTTTATTCACGTTTGGTATAAAAAATCATAAAATACTATGAGGTGATTATTTTGCCAAACTTTAAAGTAGGAGATATAGTAGCTAGAAAATCATATAATTATGACGTTCTTTTTAGAATAACAAATATAAATCCTAATGGAATAGTAGACTTAGTAGGAATAACTGTTAGAATTATAGCAGACAGTGAGCCTTACGATTTAAAATTAGTTAGTAAAGAGGAAATGGATGCTAAATTAAAGAGTATAGAAACATCTAGACGTGTTAGATTAGACCGTTCTTTTAATAATATGAATAATAAATATAATTGTAAAAAAAAATATATTAGAGATAATTACATAGAGCAATCATTTAATGTTTATCAAAAAGATAAGACATATAAAAAGCCGGGAAGAATATTACATTTAGATGGTGATGAGGTTTATGCAGATAAATGTAAAGAAATATATAAAAAGTTCGGACTAACTGCTCAAGTCATAAAATTAGAAGAAAGTGAACAATATAAACAAGTATATAATCTTTTACAAAGGTTTAAACCTGAAATTCTTATACTAACAGGACATGATGCGTTTATTAAAAGAAGAAATGATATATATAATATAGAAAATTATAAAAATTCAAAATATTTTATACAAGCTGTACTTGAAGCAAGAAGATATGAACATAACTTAGATAACTTAGTAATTTTTGCTGGAGCATGTCAAAGCTATTATGAAGCTTTAATAAGTGCGGGAGCTAATTTTGCTAGTGCACCAAAGCGTGTTTTAATAGATATGATGGATCCGTTAATTGTAGCTGAAACAATTGCATACACACCTGTAAGTGAATTAGTACCTTTAGAAAATATCATTTCAAATACTAGAGAAGGAATAAATGGAATAGGTGGATTACAAACACGTGGACAGTATAGAATAGGAATGCCAGGATTATAACTAAATAATTCTGGCAATCATTATCTAGAAATTGAAAAAGATTAAAAGTTTAGATATAATATAACCATAGGTTGGTGATTTTATGGATAGATATGTTACAGATGAAGATTTAAAAGAACTTCAAGATTGTTTAACAGAAAAAGAGAAAAATAAAATTGACGGAAAAGGGTTTCTTAACGGAATTTTTAAAAGGTTTAGAGATAAAAGACAAGCTAATAATATAGAAAAATATGAAGCTATGATTGAAAATATAGAAAATGATGATATATCTAATATAATACCTGATGAATATAAAAATAGATTTTAGATATAAAATAAAAGGGACTTTTTTAATAGCCCCTTTTTATTTATTTACTTACTTATTTAGTAATTTAGCTAAGCTTGATTTTTTTCTAGATGCAGTGTTTTTAGCTAATACACCTTTAGTCCAAGCTTTGTCTACTAAACTAATAGCTTTATTATATAATTCTTCTTTATTACTTGCGTTTTCTTTAACAGCAGCTTCAAAATCTTTTATAGCTTCTTTATATGCTTTTTTTGTAGCTCTGTTTTGAAGAGTTTTTGTTTCAATAACTTTTACTCTTTTTTTAGCAGATTTAATATTTGGCATTAAATTGCACCTCCTTATGCGTACGTTAACAATTTACTTCAATATTCTAACATAAAATAAAATAAAAATCAAGTATTTGTTTAAAAATAATATAAAACCTAGTTACTTGTTAACATATCTCTAAAATCTGATGCAAGATATAAAGAGCCAGTTACTAATATAAGATCTGCATTTTCTTTGCTTTTTACATATTCATAAGCCTCATTTAAATCATTAAAAGAGCAAGCAGGTAAATCATACTTTTTAGCACATTCTAATAGAACAGATACTTCTTCAGATTTTCTGTATTCATTATTATGCTTTACAAATATTAGCTCATCAAAGTATGGACCTATTTCTTTAATAAATTCATCATAATTTTTATTTTTTGTAAATCCAAGTATTGCATAATTCTTTTTACCTTTATATTCACGCAAGAAGTCTTTTAAAGCAAAAGCACCAGCAACATTATGAGAGCCATCAACAAAAAGGGCAGGTGAATCACTAAATTTTTCTAGTCTAGCAGGCATAGTAGTATCAGTTATGCCTGTATTAATAGCTGAAAAAGAAATTTTGTATCCTAGACTAATTAACAAGTTTGATGCTACAATTACCATTAGTGCATTATATATTTGATATTCTCCAACTAAGTTTAATTTATAATATGTTCCTTTGTAGCTAAAGTAATTTATATTGTGATTACATTTTATAATATCTAGTAATTTTATACTAGGAATATATAGTTTGTTATTATTTTTCTTACAGAAACTTCTAATAATATTTAAAACTTTTATATCTTGTTTAGGATAAGTAATTGTTATTTTATTTTCTTTTATAATACCACATTTTTCTTTAGCTATATCTTCAAGAGAAGAACCTAATATTTTTGTATGGTCATAGTCTATTAATGTAATTATAGATAAAATTGTTGTGTTAATTACATTTGTAGGGTCAAGTCTTCCACCAACACCAACTTCTAAACATACAATATCGCATGCATTATCATAAAAATATAAAAATGCGATTGCAGTAATTATTTCAAAACCGATAGGGGCATTTTCTTCTAGTTCCATTTCTTTAATAATAGGGTCTAATTTTTCGATATATTTAGTTATATCTTCATTAGATATAAATTCATTATTTATCTGAATTCGTTCGTTAAAAGATATTATATAAGGTGAAATAAATTTACCTACCTTATATCCACTATTTTTAAGTACATTTGCCATCATAGTAGTAGTAGAACCTTTACCATTAGTTCCGGCAATATGTACAAATTTTAGTTTATCTTGAGGATTAGAAAGTTTATTTAAAAATTCTTTCATTCTTTCATTATTTTCATTATTTTTTGAACTGTTTCTTTTTTTGTATATATAAGATAATATTTCGTCGCTAGTCATATATATTTAACCTCCGTTTAGTATAATTTTAAAAGCATGTAAATAATATTAAAAATTAAGTATATCCTTTATCTTAGCTTTTAATGTTTGTTCATCTGTATCATTTGATACTTTAAATACCTTTATATTTTTATATTTTGATGAAATTTCATCTGCCATTTTTAAATATTCATTTTGCTGTTTAATACTACTTTTGGCATTAAATTTAGCATATTCAGTTATGGCTTTATCATCTCTTACTAATCTTTCTAAATAAAGAGAAGTATCTTCTAAGTACAATGTTATGTAGTAAATATCAAAATCCAAGTTATTAAATTTTTCTACTAATTTTTCGTATACATCAGTAAACTTATATTCTTTAAAATCAAGTCTACAGTATATTTCTTCTGTGAAAAAAGTTCTATCAAATACTAAGTTTATACTTTGATTTTCTAACTTTTTCATATAATCTAATAAATCTATATACATATCTTCAGCTTTCTTTTTTCCTGAAGGTGTACTATCTGAAGTACCACACAATCTATAAAGATTAGTATATTTTAATCCGTGTCTAATATAATCTGTAACAGTAGTCTTTCCAGATCCTTGAGGACCTTCTACTACAATTAATTTTGAATTTGCCATATTATCACCTAACCTTCTCTTGGTGTAGTGATAAGTTCACTATAAGGAAATTCTTCTTCTATAAATTTACAAAAATCTCTAAACTCTCTTTGTTTATGATTTTTTCTTGCCCTATATACGTTTCTCATTATTTCATAGTTACCTGTCCAAGTAGACTTGAAATTGTAGCTTTGAGGAGAATCAAAAACTATCTCTCTCCAAAGAGTATTAGCTTCTTCCATTTTTCCTTCTTCTTTTAATTTTTGAAATTCTAATATTCTTTTATTTAAGTCTTCTAGTACATATTTCCTAAAAGGTGTTATATTTTGGTTACCTGCTTCGTCATCTGTACTAAAATCATCAAAAGTAAGAAGTCTAGTACCAAGCTTATGCATTCTACTTGTACTATTTCTAACAGTAGCTACTTTATATGTATCAAAATCCCACCACCAAGACATTGGAGCAGTTATATCCATTGATACAAATATTTGTCTTAAAAATTTAGAATGGTCAGAACCAGCTTTAGTAAGCTTTAGAGCTAATTTTAAATCTGAAGGACCAATAACATATTTTCCTGTTTCTTTGTCATAATAACTATCACTTTTGTCCCAAGATTCTAAAGGATTTCGCATACCTCTTAAAGCACCTTCAAAATTTAGGACTTCTAAATTTTCTACTTTAATCATTTTATCAACCCCCAAAACATCACTAATATAATACTACAAAATGACAAATCTTTCAATGATAAAAAAATGACATTTTCTTGCTAAAAGATTACATTAAAATACGAATAATTAAAGTATAGTAAATTGTACTTATATCTTTTTACATAATTTTACTAAAAAAGCTTGATTTTTTTTGAATCGTAATGTATAATATTGATGTTGATTTGCGTTGAAGTAGAATGTGGCTACCCAAAGAGGTAGGGAACTTCTATGGAGCATGTCTGATTTTAAATCGGGCGGCAAGTATAGATTAACGTGTATTTGCCAAATTCCTACATTAGTAGAATTTGGTTTTAATATATGTAAAATATGAAACACACGGGGTGGTGTAAAACTTGCTAAACCGGCAAATTATAGTAAAGGAGTGTTTTACATATGTCAAAAGAACAAACTAAAAAAATGAGAATAAGACTAAAAGCTTATGATCATGTTGTGCTTGAACAAGCAGCAGCAAAAATCGTTGAAGTAGCTAGAAAAACTGGTTCTGAAGTATCAGGTCCAATTCCACTACCTACTGAAAAAGAAATCATTACAATATTACGTTCTCCACACAAACATAAAGATTCTAGAGAACAATTTGAAATGAGAACTCACAAAAGAGTTATTGATGTATTATCACCAAACCAAGCTACAGTTGATGCACTAATGTCAATTGATATGCCAGCTGGTGTTGACATCGAAGTTAAATTATAATACTTCTAAAATTTTAATAGGCTATCCTGTAAAAGGCAATGGCATACCCTGATATTAAAATTTGCTTGAAGTAAAAATTGAAAAGGGAGGAAAACAAAATGGTAAAGGAAATTTACGGAAGAAAAGTTGGTATGACTCAAATATTTGATGAAAATGGAGTAGCTATACCAGTAACAGCAATCGAAGCTCAACCATTAACAGTAGTTGCTAAAAAAACTGCAGATAAAGATGGATACAATGCAATTGTAGTAAGCTTTGGTGAAATTAAAGAAAAAAATGCAAACAAACC
>CANRAK010000022.1 GCA_947628575.1 uncultured Clostridia bacterium
TGATTATGTCCCATTATACAAATAGTTCCAACTTCTAAGCTCTCAATAGGAAGCATTGGTGCACATTCAGAGAATGTTACATATAGTACTACATCTCTTTTAGCCATTTCTACTAGTAATTCTTCTCTTTTTAAATGTGATGTAGAACCAACCATCTCAAGTCCATTATAATATGCTAATTTTTTTAGGTCATCTCTTAAAGGTACAACTTGAAGCTGTGCATTATCAAAAAGAGATGCTGCTATTACTTGGTTATATGTATTTTTTCTCCAATCAGTACCAGCAGAATATAGTCCAAATTTTAGCTTCCCATCATCTTCTTTTTTTACTTTAGAAACTTCTTCTTTTACCTCATCACTTAGTCTAACAGTATTTCCAATAAATGCTGTTTTATACCCTTGTGACTTATAAAAATTAACAAGACTTGCTTTACAAGTTCCCATTACATCTATAACATGTGCCTTATGTAGGTTTATAATCATAAGATTTGTTCCCCAGTTTATCTCTTCAATAACTTGAGAATGACTTCCATGCCAAAAGCTCTTTAACTTAATATTAGGCTTTTTATTTCTTATCTTTATTGCTATTTTATCCCAGCCATAGTTAAAAGCACTAAATATTACTTGATTAACATCTAGCTCTATTATCTTATTTACTATTTTATCTACATTGCTATTTAAAAATACTTCCTGCATTGGTAGTAAATTTTCAAACAGCTCTTTTGTAGCACTAGTTACACCAAGCCATCTAGGATTATGTATTATTACATAATCAAAAGACTCACCTTTTTTCTTTCTTTCTAGATAGTCATCTAAAGCTTTTAATGTTTCTTCCATGCCTACATCTTTTTTTACTGAAAACTTACTTTTAAATCTTTGTACAGTGATATACTTTTTATATCCTATATTGTTTCTTAAAAGTCTTGCTTCAGAGAAGAAAAACTCACAAGCAAGTGGTCCTACTTTTCTTAGCATCTTAATCTTATTCTTTTGCTTAGTAGTTAACACCTTACTTCTATCATAAAATATAGCTTTAATATTATTAGAATAACCTTTTCCTATCTTTTCATAATCTACTGGATAGAAAAAATCATAAGGATAAATATATGAATTTTCATCAAATTTTACTAAATAATTATAATTATTACGTAAATCTTTACCAGTTATATTAGAAAATATATCTGTTATATTATCATATTTTCCCTCTTTAATTAATTTTAATACTTTAGCTATAGTACTGTTATTCTTCTCTTTAACATATATAATGTTTAGGGCTAATTTTTCATAGTCTGAATATCCAATAAAGAAATCATTTTCAAGAAAAGTATTTATAGTCTTAATAAATTCAAATTCACCATCTAAAAATAGCCCTGGATTTTCATATAAATATTTAAAAATAGCATACTCTTTTACTAGCATATTTTTATCATCTAGTTCATCTTTAGCTTCATTTATTAAATTATCAATACTAATAGCCCCTATATCATTAGTTTTAAAAAAATCTTTATATTTTTTCTCAAATTCTTTAGAGGTATTGCAATATCTTATTTTTACATTATCAACCATATTTTTTTACCTTTCTATCCTTGAACTTTTATATATTCATCTAATACTTTGTCTGTTTCACCATCCATTACGATTTCTCCATCTCTTATCCATAAAGCTCTATCACAGAAACTTTTAACTTGAGTTATATTATGAGAAACGAACACCATAGTTTTTCCTTCTTCTTTTAATTCTTTCATTTTATTTAAGCATTTTGCTTGGAAATGTGCATCTCCTACTGCAAGTATTTCGTCAATTAGAAGAATTTCTGCTTGTACATTTACTGCAATAGAAAAAGCAAGTCTCATATACATTCCTGAAGAATATGTTCTTACAGGTGTCTCTATAAAATCTCCAAGTTCTGAGAATTCTATTATTTTATCTATTATTGGATCAACATCTTTTTTTCCTAGTCCATACATAGAAGCGTTAAAATAAATATTTTCTCTTCCTGTAAAATCCGTATTAAAACCTGCACCAAGCTCAATCATACTTGATACTTTACCATTAATTTCAATTTCACCTTTTTCAGGAAATATTATCTTATTAAGTAGTTTTAATAATGTAGATTTACCTGAGCCATTAACACCAATAAGTGCAACTGACTGTCCTTTTTTTATATCACAAGAAACATCTTTTAAAACAACATGTTTTCTCTTTTTATTTCTTCCTAAATGTCCTATTTTTTCCTTTAAGAAATATGATTTATCTTCATATACTGTAAATTCTTTTGTAACATTTTTTACAGAAATTGCTATATCTTCACCTTTTTTAGATTTTCTTTTAGCCATTACTACTATACCTCCTCTGCAAAACGTCTTTGTAGTTTATTAAATACTAAGTAGCCTATTACACATATACCTAATGAAATTAAAAGTACAATTCCTAATGCTTTAAAATCAGGTAATGTTCTATCATATAATAGATTTTGATATCCTTGTATTATAGTAACCATAGGATTTAATCTATACAAAGCTTGCCATTTTTCAGGAACCATACTTATACTATATAGTATAGGTGATGCATACATCCAAATCATCATAATTGGATTCATCATATATTGTACATCTCTTATATAAACATTAGCAGCTGATAGCATTAAAATTAAACCAAATGCAAAAACTACTTGAACCAGTATTACAAGTGGTAAAAATACCGCATACCAAGTAATTCCAATTCCTGATACAAGTAAAGCAATAAATGTAATAACTAAACTAAAAAAGTATTGAATTGTATTACTAATTACAACTGCAAGTGGCAATACTTCTCTTGGGAAATATACTTTTTTAATTATACTTGCATTATTTGATACACAAGTAGTTCCTCCGCCTATCATAGTATTAAAAGCATTCCATGGCATTAAGCATACAAATAAATATATAGGATAATTTTCTATATTAGATTTGAATACTATACTAAATACTACAGAATAAACTAGAAGCATAAATAATGGGTTTAATAATGTCCATAAAAAACCAAATATTGACCCTTTATATCTTCCATTTATATCTTGTTTTACTAATGTAAATAACATGTGTCTATATCTATAAATTTCTTTTATTTTATTTATAAAACTCATTTTATTCTCCCTTTCTTTTTATATTTTTTCTTTATAAATTTAACAGCTAATGTTCTGCATAATTATATCATAATATCTTGTATAATTAAAGTAATTTATAGCAAAAAATGCTTATACACTTTTGGTTTACCATAACTTACTCAATTCTTTCACAAGTCTTTCACAATGCACTATAATTTAGCTAATTTTTCTTTTAAAATTGTAGAAGATGTTCCCTTAGTATATGGAAAATATACTATATCTACATTATATTTTTCTAGTTCTTTTTCCATATTGTTGTAAAAGTCTGTTCCTTTCCAATCATCTCCCATAAATATAGCATTTATATTATACTTTTGTGTAACTTTTACTTTATCTCTATCATTCATTATTATGACTTTATCTACACATTTTAATGCTCCTATTATTCTAGCTCTTTCTTCTAATGGTACAAATGGAGTCTTATTTTTATACTCTTGTACTAGTTCATCTGAATTTACTCCAACTATTAAATAGTTACAATGTTTTCTAGCTTTTTCAAGTAAATTTAGATGTCCTATATGAAATAAATCAAAAACACCTTGTACAAATCCTATATCGTATATTTTCATTTAGTAACCCCCTATCAATTACACCATAATAGTACAATATTTCAAAAGAATTTTCAATATTAAAATAAAAAATAATGAGAGCTTATCACTAAAAGATAAGTTCTCATTTTTTTATTTTCACTCTATTTTACAAGTGCCATAAATTCTTCTTCAATTTTCTTCTCATCTTCTTGAGTCTCGCCTTCAAATCTTGCTGTTATATTAGGCCCAGTATTTGATGCTCTAACTAGAGCCCAGCCGTTGTCAAACTCAGCTCTTACACCGTCTATATCATTTACTTTGTAACCTTTTTCTTTGCAATATTCTTTTACTTTATCTATTACTTTAAATTTTTCTTCGTCTGTTGATTTAATTATTATTTCTGGACTAGCATAATATCTTTTTACTCCTTCTAATAGTTCAGATACACTTTTATCTGTTTTAGATAGTATCTCAATAAGTCTAAGTCCTGCATATAGTCCATCATCTATATTATCCCATTTATCTCTGAAAAATACGTGTCCTGAAAGTTCAGAACCAAAAGCAAAATCTCCTTCTCTCATTTTTGCTTTCATATATGAATTACCTGTCCTATAACATACTGGTATACCACCAAGTTTTTCAATTTCATCTGCTAGGGATTTTGTACATTTTACATCAAATAGTGCATGTTTATTAGATATTTTATTCATTATATCTCTCCAGATAATTATTGCATAAAAATCTATATAAACCATATTTCCTTTTTCATCTATTATACCAACTCTATCACCATCGCCATCAATTCCAATACCTAAATCTGCTTTTTCTTGTAATACAACTTCTTTAAGTTTAGCATTATTTGCCTCAACACTTGGGTCTGGATGATGATTAGGAAAATCTGGATTTGATTCTATATAAAGTGGTACAAGCTCAACATTTCCAAACATATTATATACATCTTTTGCAATTATTGATGCAGTACCGTTTGCAGTATCTACTACAGCCTTTATTTTCCTATCGCCTAAGCTAATTGACTCTTTTATTGCTTTTAAGTAATCATCTTTTATATCGTAGTTAGATACTTGTCCTTTTCCAGATTTAAACTCTCCATTTTCAATATATACTCTAAAATCTTGTATCATTTGTCCACAAGCATTTCCAAAGTCATCAAACGCTACTTTAAATCCATTGTATTCTTTTGGATTATGTGATGCTGTAATCATTACACCTGGATCTATACATAAATATTTTTGTGCATAATAATACATAGGTGTTGTACATAATCCTAAATATACAACATTTACACCAGTTTGTGTAATTCCTTCTATTAATGCATCAGCAAGTGGGTCAGATGATTTTCTATTATCATGACCTACCAAGCATTTTCCGTATCCTTTCTCTTGAATGTATGAGCCAAAACCTAGTCCAATAGTATATGCTATATCCTCATTTAAGTCCTGACCATATATAGCTCTAATATCATATCCTCTAAAAATATTTTGGCTTATGTTTTTATATATTTTATACTTACTCATATGTTCTACCTCCAACTAGATTATATCATAATATTACTTTATTTCATAGTTTTTTTGCCAAATTTTGTTTTGCAAAAATTGTAATTACTTTTTTATTTTTTAGTACATTACTAAGTTCATATACTTTAAACAATATTAATTACATAATTCTTCAAATGAAATTTTAGTGAAAAAAAGCTTACCTAACATTAGATAAGCTTTTTTAAAATACAATTTTGTTTTCTACAAATTCCTGTGTCTTCTCTTTTTGAGCATCATTTGTATAGATATCAAAATAAGCATTTGTTATTTCTTTTACCATAGGTGCTATATAATATCCCTCAGCGCCATGCTCTACTACAGTTACAACAGCTATTTTAGGATTATCATATGGTGCAAATCCAACAAATATAGCGTTATTTGCTCCATTTGAAACCTGTGCTGTTCCTGTTTTTCCTGCAACTACTACTCTACTATCTGCAAATATATCTGCTGCTGTTCCTCCTGTTTCAGTTGTAACAGCATACATTCCTTCTTTAATAGCGTTTATATATTCACTTTTAATATTTAAGTTCTTAGTTTCAAAATTTACTCCTGTAAATTTACTAGTATATTCATTTATTTCACTTAGTGGTATAGATAAAACATCAGTACCTACATTTTTAATTAATGATATTTTATTTAGTGTACCACCATTTGCAATAGTTGCTATATAATTTGAAAGCTGTAATGGTGTATATAAATTAGTAGACTGTCCTATTGAAGCAGATAAAGTATCACCTAGTGACCATCCACTTGCATTATCTCCTGCTATATTACCATTGGCTTCTCCAGATAGCTCAATTCCTGTCTTTTGGCCAAGTCCAAAGTTTTTAGCCCACTTAACTATTTCTTCTATTCCTATTCTTCTTCCAACTTCATAAAAGAAACAGTTACAAGAACCTTTTATAGCACCTGCTAAATTAATACTTCCATGTGTTATATTATGTGATGTATATATCCAGCATTTTGGATTATATGAATATGGATATATTCCAGGATCAGTATACATTTCATCTACAGTTATTCCATTTGACTCTAGTCCTGAAAGACCAACTAACATTTTATATGTTGAGCCTGGTGAATATGTTCCAGATATTGCTCTATTAAACATTGGATTTTGAATATCTTCGTTTATTGCTTTCCATTCAGCAGATGATATTCCATCAGCAAAGCTATTAATGTTATATGTAGGATAGCTTGCCATAGCTAGTACTTCACCACTACTAACATCTAATACTACACAACTTCCTGCTTGTGCTTCTGGTATAGGCTCTCCAGATAAAGCACCACTTTGTAAGTTTTGAAGTGTATTTCTTAATGTATTTTCTACTACTTCTTGTATTCTATAATCTATAGTAAGGGTTAGGTTATTTCCAGAATCTGCCTCTTTTGTTACTTGCTCAGATGTAACATTTCCAAATGAATCAGTTACAACTTTTTTTACGCCATCTTGTCCTTTTAAGTATTTTTCCATAGACTCTTCTACACCAGATTTTCCAATAACACTGTTAATTGTATAACCATCTTCTTTTAATGTTTCATATTCTGTTGTACTTATCTTACTTACATAGCCTAATATATGTGCTGCAAATGTATCTGATACATAGTATCTTTGTGGTACTGTTACTATATTTATACCATATAAAACACTTTTCATCTCTTCAATTTGTGCTACTGAATTACTAGAGATATTTCTTGCAATAACTGCACTACTAAATAACGAATATCCACTTACATTAGCTTCATATTTTACTTTAATTATTTTAATTTTATCTTCATACGAATAATTATCTAGTGCATATAGCTCACTATAATAATTTATTACATCCTCAAAGCTTGCATTTTCATCTAATTTAATTGATTTTAAAAACTCTACTCTTAAATCTGTATTTTCTATATATTCATCTGAAAAGTTATCCTGTGCATCGTTAATTGGAAAAGACGAAGATATACTATCGCCGTTTTTTACTAATATATCTACTAGCATTTTTATAGCTTCATTATTTTCTTCTATTCCTACTTTAGTTCTATATATTTCAACATTATATGTAAGCTTATTTGTAGCTAAAATAACGCCATTTCTATCATATATTTCACCACGTGGTGCAGTAATACTCTCTGTTCTAACAATTTTATTTTCAGCTTGCTCACGATATGATGCACCATTTATAATTTGGATACTAAAAAGCTGACCAATAAATACAACTGCAATAATTACTAAGAAAAAAGAAAGCACAAGTTCTCTATTTTCTAGTATTTCAAGTATCTTTTCAAATTTTGATCTAATAAATTCCAACTTGTGCCTCCTTTTTTACCAATATATTTTATTTTGTTTTTTATCTATATATCCAATTATTTTTCCAAATATAAAGCAAATAATAAATACTAAAACTACATTTAGCATTATACTTATTACTAGTTGCTTTATTAAGAATATAAGTCCTATATACTGAGATATTTTTATCATAGTTTGTACGTACTGTACAACTTCAAACAGTGTAACACTTAATATTGTAAGAAGTACTATAGATAAATAATTTTCCTTCATATAGTTTTCGCCAATAAATCCTAGTAACATTCCAATTCTGTATAAGATATTGTAAACATTCCTGTACTACCAAATATTATATCTACTATAAATCCTAATATAAACGAATATATAGTTGTTGAATATATATTTGTAAACAGACTAACTACTATAATAGATATAAGGAGCATATTAGGTTTTACTCCTAATAACTCCATATTATTAAATATAAATAATTGCACTATTAGTGATATTAAGAATAATAATATTATACATATAGATTTTAAAATATTTTTCATACTATCACCTAATTAATAATAACTGCAACTTCTGATATTTTTTTTATATCCACAGAAGGCTCTACTAGTGCATATCTATTAACATCATTTTTACTATTTACAATCTCAATTACTTTTCCAACTGGTATAGAACTAGGATACATTACACCTATTCCTGATGTATATAGCATATCTGATATTGCTATTTCTGTATCAAGTGGTATATATGTTAGCTTTAATCTATTTTTAGATTTAAGCTCTAAATCTCCATTTACTACTGCTGGCTCATTAATAGTACTTATATTTACACTTACAGAAGATGATGAGTCTAAAATAGTGGTAACTACAGCTGTATTTTCTTTTACATTTGAAATATGTCCTACAAGTCCATTTTCATGCACAACTGCTTGATTTAATTTTACACCATCTTTTGCTCCAACATCGATTGTAAATGTTTGTGTCCAATTATCATGCTCTCTATATATTATATTTCCCATAACCAAATTAAAATGCTGATACTCTTTTTGTATATTTAGCATTTCTTTAAGTGTAGTATTTTCGTCTGTTATTTTTTGTGCCTCTAATACTTGTAACTTTAATTCTTCATTTTCTTTTTTTAGTCTATCATTTTCTTCTTTTATAGCATCAACATCTGTAAGTACGCCAGATGAAGATTTTGAAATTCCACTAAACATAGAGTATACCAATTCAACTGGCTTAGATATTATACTAGAAATTGAAGATACAATTTTATTAGAGCTATTTCTAAAGAAAAATGCGACAAACATAATTACAAATATAAAAAATATAATTACAAATATTATCTTTTTTCTAGTTCTTCCTTTATTATCTGAAAAATCAAACTTATAATCCATTTACACTATTCCTTTTTTTGTTTTAACTGATTTTTTTAATACTTCTATATTTTCTAAAGCAGCACTAACACCTCTTGCTACACATTCTGTAGGTGACTCGGAAATAAATACCGGTATACCTGTTTGCTCAGATATAAATCTATCAATATTTTTAAGTAGTGAACCTCCGCCACATAATACAATTCCTCTACTCATTATATCTGATGAAAGCTCTGGTGGTGTATTTTCTAATGTTGCTTTTATAGTTTTTAAAATTATATCTAGTGAATTCTTCATAGCATTATTAACATCAAGTGTAGTAAGTACAACTGTTTCAGGAAGCCCAGTAGATAGATTTCTTCCTTTAACACTAATCTTTTCTTCTGTCATTGCAGAACTTGCTGTTCCAATTTGTTTTTTTATTTCTTCTGCCTCAGTTTCACCAATTAATACATTAAAATTAGTTCTTACATATTCAACAATATCTTTATCTAATTTATCTCCTGCAACTTTTACTGAATTTTCAGTAACTATTCCACCAAGTGATAGTACAGCTATTTCAGATGTGCCACCACCAATATCTACAATCATACTTCCTTCAGGTCTTTCAATTTGAAGTCCTGCACCAATTGCAGCAGCCATTACTTCTTCCATTAAGTATACAGCTTTTGCACCTGAACTATATGCTACTCCTTCAACTGCTCTTTCTTCAACATCAGTTATAGCTGAAGGAATTGTAACTACAATTTTTGGCTTATAAAATAGGCTTCTTGGTATTACTCTATATACTAAATTTTGAATAAGCATTCTTGTAGCATCAAAATCTGCTATAATTCCATCTTTTAATGGTTTTACAGCTACAATATTATCTGGTGTTCTACCAAGCATTTCTTTTGCCTGATTTCCTACTGCAAGTATTTCGCCTGTTACTTTATTTATTGCTACAACTGTAGGCTCAGATAATACAAGTCCTCTTCCTCTTACACTAATTCTTGTATATGATGTTCCTAAATCTATTCCTATCTCTTTTGCAACTGATTTCATATTTCCTCTCCTTTATATATTGTGTTACATTTTATATTTTTAACCAACTTGTTACCCACTTTGCTAAAAGTGCAAATAATATTAATCCTAATACACCGCATATATTAATTCTAAACCAAAATCCAAGTGATCCTTTAATTATTTCTATATTACCAGAATAATCAAAACCTATCCAATCAGTACCAAGTCCAAGCCAACTTAGTCCGCTAACAGTTGATAGCTGGTCACCAATCATTACTCCGACAATTAAACCTAAAATACAAAAAATAATTATCACTGCTCTTCTCATATATCTACCCCTCCACTTATCTTTCTTGATTATATAACTTTTTCTTTCATTTTTCAAGTAAATATGAAAGAAAGGATTGTTATAATTAATAAAAATGTATACAAAACATACTGTTTTTCTTTTAACTATATAAAGGACTAACAAAATCACATTTTAAAAGAGTTATTATATACCAGATATCAAAAAAATTGATATTATTTCTAATACCAATTTTAAGTTTATTATATTAGCTTTCCTAACATAATATCTTTATCTATTTTTTCTAACTTTACTTTTACCATTTTTCCTACAACATCTTCGTTTGTATCTATATTTACCATAATATAATTTGGAGTATACCCAGCTGCTATATTATCCTTTTTAGATTCTATAAGTACATCAACTTCTTTATCTATATATTTTTTCATATACTCTTGTTTTTGATGTTTTGCAAGTGCAATTAGCTCTTCACTTCTTTTTTGAGCTATAACTCCATCCACCTGATTATCCATTTTAGCAGCTACTGTCCATTTTCTTTTAGAATACTTAAATGCGTGTACTTCATAAAAACCAACTCTTTTAACACCTTCTATTGTGTTTTCAAACTCATCATCTGTTTCCTTAGGGAAACCAACTATAATATCGCAAGTAAAAGCTGGATCTTTAAAAGATTCTCGTATCTTATCTACAATTTTAAAAATATCCTCTCTAGTATATTTTCTATTCATTCTTTTTAGTACATCATTATCTAAACTTTGAACAGAGATATGAAAATGTGGACATAGCTTGTCTATTTTTGCCATTCTCTCAATATTTTCATCTGTTAAAATTCTTGGTTCTATTGAGCCTAGTCTAATTCTTTTTAAGCCATCTATTTTTGCTACTTTCTCTATTACATCTATCATAGATATATCTTCTTCTAAGTCTTTACCATATGATGCAATCTCTATACCAACAAGAACAACTTCTCCTACTCCACTTTTAACTAGATTTTTTATCTCTTGTAATATTTCATCTATATTTCTACTTCTTACTCTACCACGCACATAAGGAATTATACAATATGAGCAAAAGTTATTACATCCATCTTCTATTTTAACACTTTCTCTTATCTGTCTTCCAGCAAATAAATTTTGCTCTTGAATATATCTCTTTTGTTTTCCTATTTCGCTTACTTTATATACTATTTTTTTATTATTATTTTTCTCTAGATATTCCTCAACTATATCTACAATATTATTCTTTTCCTGATTACCAATAATTATATCTACATTTTCAAGCTTTTCTTCTTTAGATATCTCTTGTGCATAACATCCAGCTAGTACAACAATACCACATTTTTTCTTAGCACGACTAAGGCACTGTCTTGTTTTTCTAGTAGACATATTTGTTACACTACAAGAATTAACTACACAAATATCTGCTTTTTCTTTAAAATCACAAACATTGTAGCCTCTATCTACAAATCTCTTCATCATTAAATCTGTTTCATATTGGTTAACTTTACAACCTAATGTAATAAATGATACATTATACTTTTTTGTATTCATTTTTAAGTTTTTCCTTTCTATTTATATTTATTTATTTCTATACAAATATTTCCACTTTTTGTCTTTCTAATTTCATTTCCAATTTTAAATTTACCGCATTTCCTAAAAGAAACTATATCGCCATCGTTATAATATTGGGCAGAATCTGTACAAACTTTAGAATTAATGTATAAATCTCCATCTACTATCTTTTCTTTAGTTTCTTTTCTTCCAATAGAGTATACTTCTGAAAGAAGTGCATCTATTCTTCTAGAAGGAACAATATAGCTTTTAGTTATATATTCAATTTTTAATTCAGTTGCATCTTTACTATCCACATCTATTTTTTCGCATTTTACTTCCTGATTTGCAACTTTAAATAAATTATCTAATACATATTCTACAACACTATTACATACATAGACATAACAGTATTTATCTTTTAGAAATATATCTCCTATAAATTCATTTTTTATCCCAAGAGAATATATACTTCCCATAAAATCTTTATGCTTAAGCTTAGACATATCTTTTGCAATAATTTTTATACATGATACATAATCATTATAATTTATCTCATCTTCATACATATAATCTGGTAAAAATATTACTATACTTTTTTCACAATAGCTATTAGGAAAAAACACTTTATACTTTACTTTTTCCTTATTTAGCATGCTAGATAGTATACTTTTTTCATACAAATCTAGAAAGTTAGTTGTAGTAATTTTAGATAAAGCTTCACTTTTATTACATTTATCTATAGCATTAGATATCTTCATTTTCTTTTCTTTATCTTTAATGTTTTTTACTAACTCTTGTTTAACTGATTTAATTATCATAAGAGGTATCCTCCAATAAGTTAAAATATTCTTTTAGAATTTTAATAACTTCCTCTATATTTTCTTCCCTATTTATCTTATCTTTAACATAAGTGCTATTTTTAAGGCCTTTTAAATACCAAGCAATATGTTTTCTCATCTTAAATACAGCTTGCTTTTTATTCTCCTCATTATCCAGAGCATACTGTATATGTTCAAGGATAATTTGAAGTCTTTGAGAATTAGTAGGAATGTAGTCTTTCCCCTCAAGTATACTCTTAAATATCCAAGGATTCCCCTGTGCACCACGAGCAATCATTATACCATCACAGTGAGTATACTCAAACATTCTCTTAGCACTTTCTACATCTGTAATATCTCCATTACCAATAACAGGAATACTTACAGACTCTTTTACTTTTTTAATTATATCTAAATCTGATACTCCTGTGTAATACTCTTCTCTTGTTCTACCATGAATAGTAATCATTGCAACACCATATTTTTCACATATTTTTGCAACTTCAACAGCAGTAATTATATCGTTATTAAAGCCTTTTCTAGTTTTTACAGTAATTGGTTTACGTGATACAGAAGTAGCTTCTTTAATAATTTCCTCTACTTTTTCTAAATTTAAAAGTAGTCCTGCACCATCTCCATTTTTAACTAGTTTAGGTGCTGGGCATCCCATATTTATATCTATAATATCTATTGTATCATCATTATTAAGATGTTCTATTGTATTTCGTATAATATCTTTATCATTACCAAAAATCTGTACAACAGATGGTCTTTCATCTTCCATAACTTGCAGTATTTTCTCTGTTTTTGAGCTACTAAACTCCATAGCTTTAGTACTTGCCATTTCAGTAAAAGTAAGGCCTGGGCCAAACTTTCTACATATTTTTCTAAATGGTATATCTGTAACTCCTGCCATAGGCGCTAAAAAAACATTATTCTTAATTTTTATATTCCCTATATTTATCTCTTTTATATAATCTTTTAATTCTTTTTCCATATAATTCACATATAATATATTACTATATATACTAGAAAAAATCAAGAGAATTGAGTATAAAAAATTACATAAAAAAGGAGAATATATTAAAATTCTCCTTTTAGTTATTTGTCATACTACTATCTTCTTTAAGTTTTTTAATTACTCTTTCATATTCCATTTCTTCATCACAACGTTTTGAAAGTACACAAGAACAATAAAGAAGAACTAGTGAAAATGACAAAAATAATATACTAATAAAAATTACCACAAAATTCATAATGGCCTACCTTTCTCTCTTAAATATAACGAGATAATATTTTATTTCATATTAATTATTTTATGCATTAAATTATAATTATATATGTAAATTGCTACATTTTTTCTTATATTTTTTCTTATATTTTATTCATTTTTTTCTATCTTTTTCCATTATTTTTATTTATTCTTTTTAGTAATTTTAATACCCAATATTATTAAATATTTGTATCTATACACCTCCAAATAATTATATGAAACAGTTTATATATTCATTAAGTACAAGTATTATAGCACTGTATTTATATCATGTCAATGTAGGTTCATAATTATATTATCCTACTAATATAATATATTAAAAGGAGGTAACTTAAAAAAATGTATAACAGAAGTAATAGTATAAATAGCTTTGCTATTGCAAAAATTTATGGTTCAAAAGAATATCCTCAAATAAATGGAACAGTAAAATTTAAACAATTGGATAAAGGAGTACTGGTTACAGCAGAAATATATAATTTACCATATGAAATATGCAATAAAGAAATATATGGTTTTCATATTCACAAAAATGGGAATTGCAGTGGAAATAGTGAAGATGAATTTCTAAATGCTGGCAGCCACTATTCAAAAAATGACTGTGAACATCCATATCACTCTGGCGATATGCCACCACTATTTGGAAATAAAGGATATGCATATCTATCATTCTTTACAGATAGATTTAGCATAAAAGAAATAATAGGAAGGTCTGTAATTATTCATTTAAATACAGATGATTTAATAACTCCACCAGCTGGAAAGTCAGGCAAAAAGATAGCTTGCGGAGTTATTAATTAATATTTATTCAAATCGAGGAAATATGAGTACTAATTTCTTAGTACTCATATATTATAGCATTACGTATTTTCTAAGGCAAATAAATTCACCTCTATTTTCGTGTCATTTTTACACTAGTTTTGTCTATAGAAAAACATTTTGTGATTTTCTTGCAGATATATTAAGAACAATACCTATTGCAATACCAGAAGTAATAAGATTACTACCACCATAACTTACAAATGGTAATGGTACACCTGTTATTGGTAAAAGTCCTATTGTCATTCCAATATTCTCTATAAAATGATACGCAAACATACCTGCTATTCCTATTGCGACAAATGAAGAGTATATATCTCTTGCATCAGCTGCAATTTTTAGTATTCTTAAAATTAATACTAAATATAATATAACAACTAATGCAGATATTACAAATCCCATTTCCTCTGAGATAACTGAGAATATGAAATCTGAAGATTGAACCGGCAAATAGTCATATTGTGTTTGAGAACCTTTTAGTAGTCCTGTACCTAAAAACATACCCGCTCCAACAGCAATCTTAGACTGTATAGCGTTATATCCATCACCAAGTGGGTCAAGTTCTGGATTTAAGAATACATCTATTCTCGTTTTTGCATGCTCTGGTAAGAAATTGTATATTAAAGGTAATAGTACTAACGCTAGTAGTATCACAGCAATTATATACCTATATTTTATTCCAAGTTTAAATATCATAAAACCAGTAACTACAAGATAAACTAATGCTGTTCCAAAGTCTGGTTGCAGTATTATTAATATAACTGGAAGAATGAATAATATAGCAATTACAGATAGTAATATTATACTTTTTCTTTTATCTGGTTGTGGTGTTTCTTTATTTTGTATATACATTGTCATAACTTTAGCTACACATAAGATATATCCTATTTTCATTATTTCTGATGGTTGATATGAAAGGCCACCTATTCTAAACCAGCTAGTTGCACCAAATATAGATGGCATTGTTAAAACCAGTACTAAAAGTACTAAGTTTATAGCATATAGTGCATATCCTGCAAACTCAAATACAGATGTATCAATTGCCCATAGAAATATCATCATTATACATACTGCACAAAACCATATTATCTGCTTTTGATATTCTGTATTTGAATCTCCAACATCACCATATCCTGCACTATATATGCCTAAAACTCCAATTATAAATAGTGCAATTATAGTTATAATCAATATATAATCAGTATTTTTTAATAAACTTTTAAACAATTCTATTATCCTTTATAGAAAGTCTTATATGCAAGATATGTCATATAAACATCAAATTTTGATGTAACTTCAAATGGAGAATGCATTGCAAGTACTGGTGTGCCACAATCTACTACTTCGCATCCTTTATCTGCTAGTATATATGCGATTGTTCCACCGCCACCTTTTCCTATTTTTCCTAATGTTCCTACTTGATAGCTTATATTATTTCTATCAAATATTCCCATAACATCTGACATATAACTTGCATTAGCATCACTTGCATTATATTTTCCGCCTGAGCCTGTATATTTTTCAAGTGATATTCCACAACCTAATGTACTTCCATTTTGTATATCTGATACTTCTTCATATTCTGGAGAAATACCAGCTGTAACATCTGCAGATAATACTTTTGAATTAAAATATACTTCTAGTTTATCTACACCCATATTTCCAGTTTTTTCAATTAGCTTATTTACAAACATATCAAATGCTCTTGAGCTCATTGAGGTTGTTCCAAAGCTTCCTATTTCTTCTTTATCTACTATCATTGCTATCATTGTTTTTTCTACATTTTCCATTTCATCTGCTGCATCTATTATTGCTCTTATTGTTGCATAAGCACATACTCTATCATCTTGACCATATCCACCAATTAGTCCTCTGTCAAAACCAATAAATTTAGTTTTAAAAGCTGGTACAAATGAAAGCTCACTTCTTGCAAAGTCTATTTCTTCTACACCATATTTTTCATGTAGTATATTTAAAATATTTTGTTTAACTTTCTCTGCCTCTTTACTTTCACCCTCTTTAGATTTTAAAGAGCCAACTATTACACTCATTTTTTCAGGATCTATAAAGTCATTAGCTTTAAGTTTCATCTGGTCGTTTGCAAGATGAGGTAGTAAATCTGCAATTGTAAATACTGGATCATCATCTTCTTCACCTACTGCAACTTTTATTTTTTCGCCCTCTTTATTATACATTACACCATAAAGTGCAAGTGGTATTGACATCCATTGATATTTTTTTATTCCACCATAATATTGTGTCTTAAATAATGCAGTTCCACTCTTTTCAATTAATGGCATAGGCTTTAAATCTAGTCTTGGGCTATCTATATGTGCTCCTACTATATTTACTCCACTAACTAAATCTTTACTACCTATTACAGCTACATATAATGACTTCTCTTTATTTATAAAATATACTCTATCTCCTGGTTCTAGCACATTTCTTTCTTCAAGAGAAATAAAGCCATTATTTTCTAGTATCTCTATAGCTTCTTCTACTGCTAGTCTTTCAGTTCTTGCTTTATCTAAGAAATTCATATAGCTTTTTGAATAACTATTAGTATTGTCTAATTCTTCTTGTGAATAATTAGAATAAATATCTTTTTTCTCATAATTATAACTCATATTCTCTACCTCTTTCCTTTTATTAAATACAATTCTAATTGTCTATTACATAATGGTTTTGCACCATTATTTGTAACTAAAATCATTTCTTCAATAGAACCACCATTTTTAATATTAATACGTGGCTCTAAAGTATATATTCCATTTTCAATTAAAGCTAAATTTGCTCTTTTTCCGCCTTTATATGATATTAAAGCTCCTGCTCCATGTACTTCTTTTCCAACAGGATGACCTGTTGCGTGAGGATAATCTGGATAGTTATTATTTAATATCTCACCACGTACTATTTTATCTATCACATATCCTTTAACACCAGGTTTCATAGCATCTATTCCTTTAGTAATTGAAGTAACTAAAGTAGTAAATACTTTTTCTACCTCTTTTGGTGCCTTATTTTCATTATCCTTTAAGAAATATCCCATTCGTTGCATATCTGTATAAAGTGTTGTACCATCTTTAAAAGTAGCTTTTATTCCAAAATCATAATATATAGTGTCCCCTGGTCTAATCTTATTGTTACTTGGTAGTGCATGACCACCTTTTTGTAAATTATCTCCAATTAAAACAATTGGACATATATCCCAAGCCATAGAGTAATCTATAATATCATAATCTTTCTTTATTTTTTCCATATAATTATTAGTTATATCTATTGTATTATTTGATATATCTATTTCTGTTTGACCTGCCTTTATGTTCTTAATAGATGTTTCTAATATATTATTAGTAATATTTGCAAGTATTTTTAGCTTTTCTATCTCCTTAGTATTATATTTTGAAATTATCTCATAAATATTCATTTGAGAAGAACTTATACTTAATTTTTTGCCTCTTTCTTTATATATTCTTCTAAATAGCTTAGATATTTTCAAATAACTACTATGAGTAATTATATCTGTATTATTATCTGACATTGTTGTATAAGATAGCAACATTTTTTTAGGATAATTTAATTTAACTAGAGCTTTAGTTATATACTCATGAAGCTCATTATAGTTTTCATAAATAAATATATTACAATTGTCTTTATCTAAAACTTTTATATTTCCTTCATCTAATTTATGTACAAATATATATGCAATACTTTTAGATACTATCACATAGGTAGCAGAAAATAATTTATCTGTAACATATTTTGTAAATAGTCTATCTGAGTTTTCATTATTATCTATTACCCAAATAGTATCATCATCTTTAATAGTATTACAAAAGTCTTTTAGCATTTTGAAACTATATCCACTGTTTGTCTAGCTATTTCTAGTTCTTCATTTGTAGGTATTACATATAATCCTATTTTAGATGAATCTTTAGATATTCTTGCCTCTTTAGCAGAAGATACATTATTAACGTCTTTATCTAGCTCTATTCCTAGACATTCCATATCTGATATAATTCTTTCTCTTTCATCCGCATTATTCTCACCAATTCCGCCTGTAAATACAATAGCATCTACTCTATTAAGTTCAGCTATATATG
>CANRAK010000023.1 GCA_947628575.1 uncultured Clostridia bacterium
AATTTCCAAAATATAACTTACTTGACACTTTTTATATAAAGAAATATAATTAAATCATACAAGTAAAAGGAGGAATATTATGAAAAAATATGTATGTGAATTCATCGGAACAGCTGTACTTGTATTATTTGGCTGTGGAAGCGCTGCTATTGCAGGAGCAACATTAGGTACTTTAGGTATTGCTTTAGCTTTTGGTTTATCTATTGTAGCTATGGCTTACGTAATAGGAAACGTTTCTGGATGTCATGTTAATCCAGCTGTATCTCTAGCTATGTTAATTAGCAAAAGAATGTCATTTAAAGACTTTGTTGGTTATGTAATTGCTCAAGTATTAGGTGCTATTTTAGGTATAGGTATACTATATGCAATTATGACTTGTGCAAACTTAGATGTAACTGTACTAGGTGCAAACGGATATGGTAATGCTTCTAGTGTAGGACTAAGCATGGTAGGAGCTCTACTTGTAGAAGTTGTTCTTACATTTGTATTTGTTTACACTATATTAGGTGTTACAGCTGATAGTGACAAATCTTCTGTAGCTGGAATTGTAATTGGATTAACATTAACTTTTGTTCACATTATGGGTATCCCATTAACTGGAACTTCTGTAAATCCTGCTAGAAGTTTAGCACCAGCATTATTCTTAGGCGGAGAAGCATTATCTCAAGTATGGGTATTTATTGTTGCACCATTAGTAGGAGCTGCAATAGCTGCCGTTGTATACAGTCTTTTAAATAAAGAAGTAAAAAAATAATATAATATACAAAAAAATAAAACAAAATAGTAAAAAATAAAAGAAAAGCAAAAATTAAAGACAGTTGCAAAAACAACTGTCTTATTTTTTGGAGGCGACTATCGGAGTCGAACCGATCATCAGGCTTTTGCAGAGCCGCGCCTTACCGCTTGGCTAAGTCGCCATTAGTAAATTATATTATTAATTTAATATTTTATTACAAAAATATATAAAAAATGGAGCGGGAAACGGGGCTCAAACCCGCGACCTCTGCCTTGGCAAGGCAGCGCTCTATCAACTGAGCTATTCCCGCGTATATTTTGGTGGTTAGAGAGGGAATCGAACCCCCGACACAGGGATTTTCAGTCCCCTGCTCTACCAACTGAGCTATCTAACCAAAAAAATATGGCGACCTGGATGGGGTTCGAACCCACGACCTCTAGCGTGACAGGCTAGCATTCTAACCAACTGAACTACCAGGCCAAATAAATGGTGGGCACTACAGGGCTCGAACCTGTGACCCCCTGCTTGTAAGGCAGATGCTCTCCCAACTGAGCTAAGCGCCCATTTATCTTGACAAGTACTATTATACCTAAATAGATTTATTTTGTCAATATAATTGCAAAAAAAAAGTATTTAAAATACTTTTTGGAGCGGGAAACGGGGCTCAAACCCGCGACCTCTGCCTTGGCAAGGCAGCGCTCTATCAACTGAGCTATTCCCGCATTTTAAACACATTAATATTATACTCTAAATTATATGTTTTGTAAATAATTTTATTACAATTTTAGAAAATAGGGAAACATTTTAATTTAATGTTTCCCTATTAATCATTAAATTTATTCAACGTATTCTTTTTTGTGAGAACTATAGTAATTATTAGTTTGAATATCTATATAATATTCATTTCCTTTCATTAAATTTTCATGTGTTCCTTGTCCTACTATTTCTCCCTCACTTAAAACAATAATTTTATCTGCTATTTTCATAACATCTTTTTTATGAGTTATTATTATAATTGTATGGTCTGTCTTTAAATTTTCAAATACTTCTTTTATTTTTTCAACAAGTAATGTATCAAGTGAGCTAGTAACTTCATCAAATACTAATATTTCAGCTTTAGAAAGTAAAGTTCTTGCAATGGCTAATAGTTGTTTTTGACCACCAGAAAAATTAGTTGCATTTTCAGTTAATATAGTGTCATATCCTTTAGGTAAACTCATTATATACTCATGGATTCCTACTCTTTTACAAGCTTCTACTTGATTTTCAAAATTTTTATCTATTAAGCTTAAATTTTTTCTTATACTCATATTAAATATAAATGGAGATTGATTAACACCTACTACATTTTTTGAATATATATCTTTTGAATATTCATATATATCTTCATTATCTATTAAGATTTGCCCTTTATCTATTTTATACTTTCTTAAAAGTAAATTTGTTATTGTAGTCTTTCCACTACCACTTCTTCCAACTATTGCTGTTATTTCATTAGGTTTAGCTGTAAACGTAATATTATGAATATTCCCTTTATTTTTTGACTTATATGTAAAATCTACATCTTTAAATTCTACAAGTCCATCTATATAGTCTGTATTATTTAAACCAAATTCCATTTGCTCTGTACTAGAATAATTAAGTATTTTATTTATCCTAGATATACATACATCCCATTCTCTAATTTGACTAGAATATTCCATTAATTCTTTTACATTTGTCATTATATTAGTAAAATATGTTACAAGTAATATTAATGTATTTACTTGATAATCTCCTCTAAATACTAAATATACTAATATAACGTATAGCATAATTTCTCCAAGATATGTAATAAATGGTAATAAGCTACACTTTATATTTATATATTTTCTTCTTTTTATATACTGAATAGACCACTTATTTGCAATATTATAAAAACTATTTTTTATTTTATCAAAAATATTAAATGTCTTTATTTCACCTAAACCATTTAATATTTGAGATAAGTTGTCTGTTAATTTATCATTATATTTTTCTTGACTAGTTAAGTATTTTGCACTTTTAATATTGCAGTAATCATAAGATTTTATATATATGTATTCTAGTAATACTACTAATACTCCAACAAATAAATTAGTTTTTAGGAAAATACCAATCATTATTAAAATCTTAATGAACTCTATTATTATCTCACATACATTATCTATCATTTCAGATAAATGCTCTGCATCATATTTTACAGTATTTAATATTGCACCTTTAGAAATTCTATCTGAAAATTCTGTATCATAAGTAAATAGCTTATCTACAATTTTTTCTCTAAGATTTTTATAACTATATTTAAAATTATATGAAAATGCTACATAATTAGCATGTAAACATACATTATTTATTATATACATAATAGCAAGTAAAAGTATATTCATATACGTATTTTCCATATTTTTATTTGTTATCTCATAAATAATATTTGCTGCAAATACAGGCATAAGCAAGCTAGAAGAATGAAATATTATTGATGACAATATCATAATAAATATATGCTTTTTACTTCCTTTTACCAGTTTAAAGTAATCTCTAATTATTCTTATATTATCTCTTATCAAAAGTATCACTTCCTAAAGCTATTATACAATATAACCTAAAATTTTTACATAATATAAAAAAAGAATGTATTTCTACATTCCTTATGTTTCATTTATATTATATTACAAAGTATTTCTTATTCCATCTTCCATATTAATTTTAGTAGGAACTATATATTTTGCATCTACTTTATGAGATATTAAATTTGTAATTACCTTCATTGCTCTTGAGCCATCAAACCATAAAGGATTATCACTATTAGCTCTTATTCTATCAAGTGAAGTAACTAGAGCATCCTTATCATATAAATCACTCATTTTTATAGTTATCATATATTTTTGATTATCACTTTTATATAGTTTGTTATCTAATAACTCATATCCTGCATTATTATACCAATATAGATGGTCACCACCTGCTAATATTAGTACATCAGCTTTTTGATTTATCTCTCCTATTATACTATTAATATACTCATATACTTCATCAAAAGTACAATCTGGTACATCATTTTTTAGTGTATCAAATTTAGAAGTAACATCAACAACTCCAAAATCATAATACTTTCTATCTATTATTTCACCATTATTTACAAAAATAAGTTCTGTTGAACCGCCACCACCAATAAATACACATATATTACCGTCATAATTTATATTTTTATAACACCCTACTGCTGTATAATTTGCTTCATCTTCTTGAGATACAACTTCTATTTCTACTTTAAACTTATTATACAAGTTTGTATTTATATCATTTAATTCCTCTTGTGATATATTTCTAAAAATACTACATCCATATATATGTACATTTTCTGTTTCTTCAAAAGCTTTCTTAATAACATCATATAATTTTTCTAAATCACTTTGTTGTATTTTATTTAATTCTAAATAATTCTTCTTAAATTGTATTGTTTTAGTATTATCAAAAACTAATTTATTATCATCATATATATGTGTTTTAGTATTATTACTTCCTATCTCTATTATTGCTAATTTTTTCATTTTAACAAACTCCTATATATTATAATAAAACTCCTACTATAAGCAGGAGTATATATGGTGGTTAGAGAGGGAATCGAACCCCCGACACGGGGATTTTCAGTCCCCTGCTCTACCAACTGAGCTATCTAACCAAAATAGATAAAAAAAAAGTGGCGACCTGAATGGGGCTCGAACCCACGACCTCTAGCGTGACAGGCTAGCGTTCTAACCAACTGAACTACCAGGCCAAACCATAAAATAATAAGTGGTGGGCACTACAGGGCTCGAACCTGTGACCCCCTGCTTGTAAGGCAGATGCTCTCCCAACTGAGCTAAGCGCCCACTTACCTGTTGACAAATATTATTATAACTTAAGCTATACTATTTGTCAACAGTTTTTGTCTTATTTTTATCTTATTTTACCTTATTTTTTACTTTATCTTTATTTTATTTTTCTAGCATTAGCTATTATTTCTTCTATTCTTAGTCTATAAGTACCATAATTTACAAGTACTTCTTCTGCTAGATTTTCATCCATTTTCTTAAATAAGAAATTTCCTTGAATTTTATCTGCATTATTTGTTATAGCTTTTACTAGTTTTTTATCATCACTTATCTTACCAACAATTACTTTATATCCTAAATCCTTACTAAGTTTAAGTAAGTCAGTAAAAACAACATCATTTATTAAATCACTAGATAATATTCCTGTGCTTATTTTAACCTCGTCTATTGGTAATTCTTTGAAAACTTCTAATGATTCAGGTTTAATTTCAAAGTTACTGATTACTATATTTACACCAATACTCTTTAATCTTTCAAACATTAATTTATATGTTTCTAATTTATTTATTTCAAGATTTCCTGTCATTTCAACTTGTAAACTATTTTCAGGTAGTTCATAAGAAGATATAATATCACATATAGTATCCACAAATTCTTTCTTAAAAGCGTTTTTATTAGATATATTAACAGCTATCTGTACATTATCATAACCTTTATCTTTAAAATCTATTATTTTTTCACATACAGTCTTTAGAACATATTCATCTAGCTTAATAGTAAGTCCCATTACTTCTGCCTGATTTATGAAATAAGCTGCTTCTAGTTGTCCTAAAACAGGGTGATTCCAATTAAGTAATGCTTCAAATCCAATTTTTGATGTATCAGCTACATTTATACGTGGTTGTAAACTTATACCAAACTCACCATTTTCATAAGCCCTTTTTAAGTCATTTTCCATTTTAATATTATTATCTAACTGTGCTTTTAGACTATCATTATGGAAATAATAATCATTTCCACCATGCTCTTTAATATAGTACATAGCATTATCTGCATAATTAACAAGGTCTTTTCTTTCATATTTTTTATCTATTGAAAGTACTACACCTAAACTATATTCAATGGAAATATTATTATTATCTATCATCATTGGCTTATTCATAACAGATTTTAAGTTTTCAAGAATTAAAATAACTTCTTCTTTGCTATTTATTTGATTTATTATTATAGCAAATTCGTCGCCACCTAATCTATATGCTCTTGCATTTGCAGGTAAAACCTCATCAAATTTAAGCGCCATATTTTTTAATACTTCATCACCAATATCATGGCCTAAAGCATCATTTATCTGCTTAAATCCATCTAAATCCATAAAGCCAACAGCAATATTTTTATTCTGTTCTATTAGCTTATCTAAATCTGAATAGAATAAATATCTATTGCCTTTACCTGTTAACTCATCTGTATATGCCTGTCTTCTAACCTTACTAGACTTTCCATAATCTCTAGTTATTAACTTATATCCAAGTACTGAGGCTATAGCTACTATAACCGCTTTAAGTACTTCTATCAAAATCTCTTTATACTCCATTTATATCACACCTTTATATTATCCTAAAACGATGTTTACTATCTTAGATTTAATAACAATCACTTTCTTTATTTCTTTACCAGCTATATAGTTTTGTAAAGCTGGTGCTTCTAAAGCTATTTTTTCTATTGTTTTTTCATCGCTATCTGATGGAACATTAATTCTATATCTAACTGTACCATTAACTTGTACAGGTATTTCAATTTCATCAGATACTATTTTAGACTCATCATATTCTGGCCACTTACTTTCAAATATATATCCTTCAAAACCTAATTTTTCCCATAATTCTTCAGTAACATGTGGTGCTACTGGATTTAAAATTTGTAGTAATGGTTTAATGTACTTTTTACTTACTTTATCTTGTTTATATAATACATTTACATAGCTCATCATTGCAGCAATTGCAGTATTATATTTCATATCTTCATAATCTTGTGATACTTTCTTAATTACAGCATTTATTTCTTTATCTAGCTCTTTAGACTCTATTACTTCATCTGTTGCTAAATTTTCTATTCTCATCACTCTATCTAAGAATTTTTTTGCACCTTTTACTCCATTTTCTGACCAAGGAGCAGCCATACCATAATCTCCAATAAATAAGATATATGTTCTTAAAGTATCAGCACCATATTCTTTTACTATATCATCTGGATTAACAACATTTCCTTTTGATTTAGACATTTTATTTCCATCAGGTCCTAATATTAATCCTTGTGTTGTTCTTCTTTCATAAGGCTCTTTAGTTGGTACAACACCTATATCATATAAAAATCTATGCCAAAATCTAGAATAAATTAAGTGTCTTGTTACATGCTCCATTCCACCATTATAGCAGTCTACATTTTTCCAGTAGTTTAATGCTTCTTTTGAAGCTATAGCATCATTATTATTTGGATCCATATATCTTAAGAAATACCAAGAAGATCCAGCCCATTGTGGCATAGTATCTGTTTCTCTTTTTGCAGGGCCACCACATTTTGGACATGTAGTATTAACCCAAGAATCTACTTTTGCAAGAGGAGATTCTCCATCTTCACCAGGCATAAAATCTTCTACTTCTGGTAAAGTTAAAGGTAAATCTTCTTCTTTTAATGGAACTAATCCACAGTGTTCACATTTAACAATTGGTACAGGTTCGCCCCAATATCTTTGTCTTGCAAAAGCCCAATCTTTCATGTGATAATTCTTCTTTTTCTTACCAATATTATTTTCAGTTAAATAGTCTATTATCTTCTCTTTTGCCTCTTTAACACTTAAGCCATTTAATATATCTGAATTTATTATTATACCATCTTCAATATCTGTATAAGCTTCATTTTCAAGTGATACTTCTTCACCATTTGCATTTGCAACAACTTGTATCATATCTATATTAAATTTTTTAGCAAATTCAAAGTCTCTAGTATCATGTGCTGGTACAGCCATAATAGCACCTGTACCATATCCCATCATAACGTAATCTGTTACCCATAATGGAACTGTTTTTCCTGTTACAGGATTTTCTATTTCAAGTCCATCAACTTTAACTCCAGTTTTATTTTTAGAAAGCTCAACTCTTTCAAATTCGGATTTTTTTGAAGCTTCTTCTTTATATTTTAATATTTCATCATAATTTTTAATTTCATCTTTATATTTTTCAAGTAATGGATGTTCTGGTGCAATAGCCATATATGTTACACCATATACTGTATCTGGTCTTGTTGTAAATACAGTCATTTTTTCATCTTTTCCTGCAACTTTAAAATCTATTTCAGCACCATAAGATCTACCTATCCAATTTTCTTGTTCAAGTCTAACTCTAGGTGGGAAATTAACTTCATTTAATCCTTCTAAAAGTTTATCTGCATAGTCTGTAATTTTTAGCATCCAAACTTCTTTTTCTTTTTGAACAATTTCGCTATCACATCTATCACAAACTCCACCTTGTGATTCTTCATTTGCAAGAATTACTCTACAATTTGGGCAATAATTTACATAGGTTTTATCCTTATATGCAAGTCCATGTTCAAATAATTTTAAAAATATCCATTGAGTCCATTTATAATAATTAGGGTCAGTTGTATCTATAACTCTATCCCAATCAAAAGAAAATCCAATTGATTTTAATTGCTCAGTAAATGTAGCAATATTTCTATCTGTTACTATTCTTGGATGTATACCTGTTTTAATAGCGTAATTTTCTGTTGGTAATCCAAATGCATCAAATCCTATTGGATATAATACATTTTTTCCTTCCATTCTTTTCTTTCTACATAAAACTTCCATTCCCATAAAAGCTCTTGCATGCCCTACATGAAGTCCTGCTCCAGAAGGATAAGGGAATTCTATTAATGCATAGAACTTTTCTTTATCGCTATCATTAGTCGCATGGAAGCATTTTTTCTCTTCCCATACTTTTTGCCATTTTTTATCTATACTTTTATCATACATAATTTATATCTCTCCTTATTTATATTTTTCATATTGTATTTTTAAATAATTATCTGTCATACCAGAAATATAATCTATTATCTTTTGTGCATCAGAATTATTATCTATATAATCTTTACTCATCTGATTAAGGAAATTTACATATATATCATTACTATAATCTTTGCTATCTAGAGCTCTACTATACACACTATAAAGTTTTTCTATTGTATTTATATATCTATCTTGGTCTTCTTGTGTAATAGCATTAGAATATATATTTTCATAATTAAATTTTTTAAGATCCATAACAGCTTCATATACTTCTTTAGACATAGAGATATAGTTTTTTCCATAACTATTTTCTATTACATCTAATATAATACTGTTCATAATCTGAGTGTTTTCTGTGCCTAGATATTTCTTTACATTTTCAGGTAGTAATTCTTTATTAAAAATTCCGAGTCGATTAGCATCATCTATATCTTTACCAATATATCCAATTATATCTGAAAGTCTAACCACACATCCTTCCATAGTCATAGGTGTCAGTCGTTTAATATTACTCTCATCTTTTAAACATTCATCATACTCTCTTTTTAGCTGTTCAAAAGTTTTAGCTTTACTTGGCATATACTTATCTTGTAACAATTCGCCATTATGACACATTATTCCATCTAAAACTTGAAGTGACAAATTAACACTTTTACCTTTTTTCTCTAATACTGTAAATACTCTTACACTATTTAAATTATGTGCAAAGCATTTTCCACCATTATATCTTTTTGATAGTCTATTTAATACACTTTCTCCAAAATGGCCATAAGGTGTATGTCCTACATCATGGCCTAAAGCTATCGCTTCGCATAAATCTTCATTTAATCTTAAAGCTCTAGCAATTGTTCTAGCTGCTTTTGATACATATTGTACATGAGTCATACGTGTAGATATATGGTCATTTATTGGGTCAACAAAAACCTGTGTTTTAGACATATATCTAGTATAACATGATGAATGTATTATTTTATCTACATCTCTTGCAAATTCAAGTCGTATATCATCTGTCTGTTCAAATTCTCTTATAGCCATATTTGACTTACAAGCATATTTTGCAAGATTTTTTTCAGATTTTAACATTGTCCTTTTAACCTTTTTTATATCTAACATAAAACTCACCTCCATTACAAGAACATATTAATTCCATTTTCTATACAACAAACATCAAGAGGAAATTCAGGGCCTTCATCACCATCAACATCTGGTCTATCACATTTACCCTTTACCTTAGTGATTTTTATTGTTTTTGTTTTCTTATATATTATATTTTTATCTTCTAAAGTATGTCCTGACATAACTTTAGCAACAAGTCCACCAAGCTCGTGAAAACTACAATTTTTTATAATTACTAAATCTAATAGTCCATCGTGTATACTTGAATCAGAAGTAAAGTATGTCATACCACCAACACTACTTCCGTTAAATATTAGAAATAAATTTATCTTTTCAAAAAACATTTCATCGTCTGTTTCAATATTCACACTAAATGGTCTAAATTTAAATAGCTCTTTGGCACCAGTGATAAAATACGAAAGTTTACCAACAGCTTTTTTTAAATTTTTATCTGCTTTTTGTGACGAATTTGTAAACAGTCCTGCTGAACATACATTAATAAAATACTTATCATTTGCCTTACCTACATCTACAGGTTTAACATTATTTTTAAGTATTTTATCTAAACATTCAGAAAAATTATATGGCATATTTATATGCTTAGCAAAATCATTAGAAGTACCTGCAGGTATTATACCAAGTGGTGTTTTTATATTATATTTCATCATAATATTTACCACTCTATTAATTGTACCATCTCCACCTGCTACAATTATTCCATATATATTTTCAGAATCAGAATTCTTTACAAATTCTTCTAAATTTTCTTTTTCACCAGCTCTATATATAGAAACTTCTATATCATTATTCATAAATTTTTCAATTACTGTGTCTAAAAAATAAGTAAACTTACTTTGACCAGCACCTGAATTGTATATCAATTTTACTTTCTTCATAATATCCACCTTTCAGGAAGCATACTACATTGCATATTATATTACAAAAAACCTCTAAATTCAAGGAAAATAGCAAAATAAAGGAGATATCTAATAAATAGGTATCTCTTTTATCTTATTTTTTTACATTTATTTTTCTACTCTTTTATCTCAACCTTTTTATAATCTATTAAATTATATGTGTCTATAACAAACTCTTTTACTCTTCTTTTTGTAACCATTGCTAAGAAATTAGTCTTATAGTTATATAAGTATACTCCCATTTCTTTATTTATCTTATAAAAAATGGTATCATCTACATTTTGAAGTATTTCTACTGATGAAGATATTATTTTATCATTTTCACCATTTTCCATATTGTAGCGCCATAATGTGCTATCATCATCTGGATTTATATAATACAAATTATTATCTTTTACAAACATATATTTTTGTCCGTTTACTGATGATACTCCATCTACACCTTTAATATCTGCGACTTTATACATTTCGTTTCCATCACAGTCAACTCTATATATTTTATTTGAATCATCTCTGTTTACAAAATATATGATATTATCTTTTTCTATAGCATAAGAAACATTAGCATTCTTACTAATTTTTTTCTTATCTTGTCCATCATAATTTAGTCTGTATATTGAATTATTAGCTACTGCAAATAAATATGTATCGTTAACTATTAATTGCTCTACTCCTGTTAATCCAAACTCTTTGATTTCTGTAGTCTCAATATTATATGATTTTAAATTCTTATCATTTGTTGAAGTGTAAAAAATATAACTACTAGTTGGTATATATTTTTTTACATTATCTTTTATTAGCTCTACGGGTTCATAGCTTTTTTTATTTATTTTCCACAAAGATTTATCTTTAATACCATATATTGAATCTTCAGTAACATTTATTTTTCTGTAATTACTTGATGGTAATATGTTTTCCTCTTTATCTCCAGAAGATTCCATTTTATTAACAGAATAAACAGGGTTATATGTATAGCCTTCTGTAACAAAAAATATATCATAAACAGCTTGAGCTGCAACATTTTCACCTTCAACATACTTAAAGCTATTATATTTTTTATATATAAATAATTGTATTACAATGTATATAGATAAAGCCATAAATATACATAATAGCATATATGTTATTTTACTTCTTTTTCTTAATATTTTTGATCTTTTTCTTTTTCTTTTCAAATATTCTTTTCGTGATATTTGTTCCCCTAAATCAAACTGTAATCTTTGCAAAGCTACACCCCCATTCTTTGGCATAGGGAAAAATTATATAATATTATACAAATTTTGTAAATGTTTTTTTAAATTTATACAAAAAAATGCATACTAATTTACAGTATGCACTTTTTAAATTATTATCTAGGCATTTCAGTATTTGAAACTAATTTTGCATGTACTACAATTCTTCTTTTAGCATCAGTAGTACAAGTTGAAAGTGTTATAATTTTGTCTTCAGGACTAACTGTTTGACCAAAATTTATTACACTTCTGTCAAGCATTGTATTTAAGAACTTAGAATATGATTCCTCACTTGAAAAACTTGTAGTTAAATAATAGTTTTCTATATCACAAACATATGTTGAGAAAACTTTATATTTTAGTAATCTATAGTCTTTTCTATATATGTTTATATCTACGTCATTTCCAAGTGAACCATTATATATATTTTCTATATCAGCAAACATAAGTCCACTTACAATATGATGACCATAAATTACTGTATTTTCATCAGTAAAATCTGGAGCATTTTTAGCATCCATAAAAATCCATCCAAATTCGTTCCAACTACCATCAATTGAATGTCTTAAATATGTGTTGTTTGATTCACCTTGAAGTATAGAATAGCTTATTGATGTTCTAGGTATTTTAATCCAACCAACAACATCAGGATTATATGCTAATAATTTTTCAAAATTTAGTCCAAACTCAATACCTGGGTCCTCATCATCACCTATATCTTTTACTCCGGCTATATCTTCTACTTCATTTATTAGTCCATTGCTTTTTATATTATTTAATACCCATTTATATAACAAGCTTCCTGAATATATAAGTCCACAAATACAAACAACTAATATAATAGTAGATATTATTTTATCTGCTAAAGATGATTTCTTTTTTTCTTTTTTATTCTTTTTAGTATTTGGCTCATTACTTATCTGTGTATTTTCTTCTTTAACGTCAATTTCTGTATTTGCACTTTCAATTTCTTCTAATTTGTTTTCCTCATTGTTCTCGTCCATATCATATCTCCTATTTTCTCTAATAGAATTATATAATGAACAAAATAAATTGTCAACCAATTCTATTAGTTAGTATAAACATTAAATCTCCTCTATTTAATATAATATCTGCACCTTGTTTAATTAAAAAATTGGAAAAATAACTACTTCTTCTAAATATTGTTTGTGGAACTACATATATATCTTTTCCAATATCTAACATTGAATTTGTTAATATAACTATATCTTCATTATAACTTGCTTCTATTATTATTAAAATATCTGATATATATATTATGTACTCATTAACATCTATATTGTTTGGAAATATTATACAATTTTCATTTATTTCTATATTTTTTTCTAATTTTTTAATATTATATAATTTTATTATGGGTAATTTTTGGGATGAAAATTTAGATATAACATTACAATTTTGAGATAAAATTATTTTTGAAAAATAATCAGTTAATTTTTTTGAAAAGTTAGTAAAATTATTATCATAATATAACAATACATTTTTTCTATTTAATTTAACATTATTAGTTGTAATAATACAAAATGGAGCTATATCTATATTATTTAATGAATTAGGATATGATTTATCTTTAATTGTTATAATATTCAAATTATTTTTCTTTATCTTCTTATATAATTTAAATGTTTTTACTTTTATACTTCTATCTGTTAAATAGCTTAATACCTTACTAGAGACTCCTTTATTTCTTACTCTACTATATAACTTTTCTTTACTCTTAGATAAAATATATAGTTCCTTTACATTTTTAAAATAAATGGATATATTTTCATTATATACTTTAACTTTAAACTCTTTACAAATATTTGCAATATTCTGCAACCATAAAAAATAATATCTGTCTATATTTATCACTCTCCCTATAACGTACAAAAGAAGTATCAAACGATACTTCTTTATTTTTTAATATTGTCTTGCTGTATATACCATGTGTTTTGCTTTTTTTCCACATATTGAACATACATCTTGGAATTTATCCTCTTCAAATGGTATACATCTTATTGTTGTAGAGTTTTCTTCTTTTATTTTATCTTCACATTCTCTATCTCCACACCACATTATCTTTGCAAATCCTTCTCTTTCATTAAATAACTTTTTATATTCTTCAAAGTTATGTGCTACAAAAGTACGTTTTTCAACATTTTCTTGTGCAGCTTTATACATATTGTCTTGAATTTCTACCATTAAATTTTCTAGTCTTTCTTCTAATTTATCCAAAGCAACTGTTTCTTTTTCTAATGTATCTCTTCTAAATACAATACATTCATTATTTCCTATATCTCTTGGACCAATTTCTACTCTTACTGGTACACCTCTAAGTTCCCAGTAATTAAATTTAAATCCTGGTGATACTTCTTGTCTATTATCAAGTTCTACTTTGAATTTTTCAGATAATTTATTTTTTAGTTCTTCAGCTTTATCTAATACACCTTCTTTTTGTTGAGCTATAGGTACAATTATAACTTGTGTTGGTGCAATTTTTGGAGGTAATTTTAAACCTCTATCATCACCATGAACCATAATAATTCCACCTATTACACGTGTTGTCATTCCCCAAGATGTTTGATATGCATATTCAAGTTTTCCTTCTTTATTTTGGAATTTTATATCAAAAGCTTTTGCAAAGTGATTTCCAAAATAATGAGATGTTCCAGATTGTAAAGCTTTACCATCATGCATCATAGCTTCTACGGTATATGTTGATTCAGCACCTGCAAACTTTTCTTTTTCAGATTTTTGTCCCATTATTACAGGAATTGCTAAGTAATCTTTTAAGAAATCCGCATAAACTTTATGCATTGTAAGTGTTTCTTCCATTGCTTCTTCTGCTGTTGCATGAATAGTATGACCTTCTTGCCATAAGAATTCTGATGTTCTTAAAAATGGTCTTGTTGTTTTCTCCCATCTTACAACATTTGCCCATTGATTATATTTAAATGGTAAATCTCTATATGAATTTAACCATTTTGCATACATTGTACATATTATTGTTTCAGATGTAGGTCTTACGCATAATCTTTCTTGTAGTTCATTTTCACCACCTTGAGTTACCCAAGCAACTTCAGGTGCAAATCCTTCAACATGCTCTTTTTCTTTATTTAGTAAAGATTCAGGTATAAGTAATGGGAAATATGTATTCTTATGTCCTAACTTTTTAAATTCTGTATCTAGCACATGTTGTATATTCTCCCAAATTGCATAACCATAAGGTCTCATAACCATAAATCCTTTTACTGGTGCATAATCTACTAATTCAGCTTTCAAAATAATATCTGTATACCATTTTGCAAAGTCTTCATCCATCTTTGTTAATTCTTTTACAAATTCTTTATTATCCATATTTTTATCATCCTTCCATTATATATTTTCCAGACTTATTTTTCCAATCTTACCTGATTTTAAATCTTCTAAAAATATATTTGCTGCTTTTTGAGTATCTACATTCCCTCCAGATACTAAACATCCTCTTTTTCTTCCAACTAGTTCTAGTATATCATATGAATCTAAAGAGTCAATATCTTCATCATTAATTTTGTATTTATTCATAAACATATTTTTATATTTGTCTATTTTTAGAAGCATATCTATTCCTATACAGGCAATACTTTCTAAGTCTAATATTTCTTGTTTTATATTTCCTGTTAATGCAAGTTTTTCACCTGCGTTATTGTTATCTAATCTCGGCCATAAAAGGCCGGGTGTATCTAACAAGTCAATATTTGCCCCTACTCTAATCCATTGATTTTTTCTAGTAACTCCTGGTTTATTTGAGACATTAGCAGCATTTCTTTTTGCTATTTTATTTATTATTGTAGATTTTCCAACATTAGGAATTCCAGCAATTAGTACTCTATATATTGGTTTATAGTCTATATTTAAGCTTTCAACTTTTTCTTTATATATTTGTTCACCTTTTTGAGTTATTAGTTTTATTATTTTATTTATATCTTGTGGTATAGCAGAGTTAACAGCTATGCAAGAACTATTATTGTTATTAAAATAGTTTATCCATCTTTTTGTTTCTTCATCATCTGCTAAATCTGCTTTATTTAATACAATTATTCTTTGCTTTTCTTTAGCAAATTCGTCTATTATTGGATTTCTACTTGAAAGTGGTATTCTTGCATCCAATACTTCTACTACAATATCTATCATTTTTATAACTGATTTTATTTCATTTTGTGCTTTTACCATGTGGCCTGGATACCAGTTGATATTTGTCGAATTTTGCCTATTTTCCATTTAAATCACTTCCTTTTATTTTATATTTTCATCTATCCAATATAAAAATTTTTTACTTGCATTTTTTATTTCAAAACTTGAAATTTCGGCAACTGCATAATTATGTATTTCCTTTATTTCATTTTCTATTGCTGAAAATTTACTTTCTTTTGTTCTAAACTCTAATTTGTATTCATCAGCTTCTTCTAATTGATTATTCCACCAATATTTAGAGTGAACTTTTATAACTTGACTTCCAGCTACTAATCTTTTTTCAAGTAATGTATCTATTATCTTATTTGCTATTTCTTCTTTATTACATAGTGTTGTTACGATTATATATTTATCCATAATTTACTCCTCAATAATATATTTTTAATGGCATTAACGATTTTATTATTTAATTTTTCATTGTTATTATATCATCATTTAAACTTTGCAAATTCTAAATATTCTTCCATTACTAATCTTCACTTTTTAATTTTGATATTAAAATTTCTGCATTTTTATAAGTTATTGAATTTTCTCCATATCTGTCTTTAATATCTTCTAGTCTTTTGATATAACCAACATCATTACCATATTTATCAATTTGCATATCTGCTTTATTTAATATTTTTAAATATAATGATGAATATTCTGTATTTATATTTCCATGATAATAAACTTCTTTCCAGTATTTATAGTCATTTCTTTTTAATATTTCTCCACCTATATGTTCATGATCAAAATTATTTCCGTATTCATAACCAATATCATGACTTAAGCCTAATACAAATAAATCTTCTAACTTATTAGAATCTAAGTTATATTTTTTCCCTATTTCAACCATTTTTCTAGCAACAGCTAAACTATGTTTTAATCTATTCTCATCCATATTTTCTCTCCATAATTATCTTTTTTATCAAAACGCAATATTATTTTTTAATCAATTATCTATATAAATTCATTAAGACTCTAGTTAAACAATCTTCTGCAGTTTTATCTTTATCAGAAAAACTAATTCTTACTAATTTGCCATTTACCTTAAATATATAAGGATTTTTCACCTTCATAATAAAATCTAATATTCTTTCATTACTTGATTTTCTTCTATCTATTTTTATAGAACTTATTTCATCTACATC
>CANRAK010000024.1 GCA_947628575.1 uncultured Clostridia bacterium
TCATATATTTCACCTAAAAACATTATATTACATTGTGAAACATTGTGCAATACTTTGAAAGAAAATTTGACAAAAAATTAAGCATTCTTAATGCTTACAAGGATTTTTCTTATTTAAAACTGTCAAATTCCCGAGTTGTTTTTGATGAACCACAAAGAGCTATAACTCCTGGACAATCTGCAGTCTTTTATGATGGAGATGTTGTTGTAGGTGGAGGAAAGATAGTATAAAAAATAAATTAGGCTATGTATTATATACGTAGCTTTTTTTTGCAAAAAAGTGCTATATGACAATAATATTACAAACTTGTGTGCTGTCGAAATATTCTTGTAAAGTAAATAGCACAAAAAAGTGTTTATCCTAAAATAAATAGAAAAATGTTATGCTTTTATGATAACATATAAAATGTATTGTTAGGAGATGAAAAGTGTTGAATTTATGCAAAAAAATTAATAAAGTAATTTTCAGTAAAGTATATAAGCTTTGTATAGCTATGTTTTTCTGTATTTTAACTAGTACAACAATAATATTCCCTTGTGTTAGTGCTGTAAATATAGATAGTAATAAGGTTACTAAAATAGCAGACAAAGATACTATGGATACATATAAAGATAAATTAATAAATGAAACTAATGGAAGTAGATATGCAGGAAAAATATGGACAGATAAAAGTGTATTTACTGGAGATATTAAATTAGATATGGAAACAGATGGATATACAGGAACTATCAGTAATGATGGTGAGTTTTTGCATGCTTTTTCAGCACTAGGAGCAAGCCAATCTTGGGTTGGACTTCCTCCAGCTAAAACAGTAATTATAATAGATAATTCAGGTTCTATGTATACAAATAATCCAGATTTTAAAGATACAAGAGTATATAAAACTATTGCATCTGTAAATAAAGCGATAGATGAGCTAATGAGAGCAGGTTCATATAACGAAGTAGCAGTTGTATTATTTGGTAATGGAAAAAAGAACGGCGTAGAACAAGTAAATTATAATACTGCCGAGGTAATTGTACCTATGGGACATTATCCTGTTAGTGAGGTTGAAGGTAATCCATATGAGTACTTAAAGTGTGGCTGGACTAAAAAAAATGATGATACTGAACCAGATGAACCAGTGCAAGATTATTCTTTAGCTGCTACAGGTGCAGGATTTGTATATGTAGATAAAATGTATGTAAATAATAAATTTGAAGTAGATAATTCAGTAAGTAGTAATACAGGTCTAGCTAGATATGATATGTACAAAAATGGAACAACTAATATTCATGCAGGCTTTTATGTAGGATTTCAAGAACTATTAAAAGCTAAAAAAGATATAGTTATTGATGGATATAAATTTGGATATATTCCAAATATGGTTTGCTTAACAGATGGTGCTGCAACAGATATGATAAATGGAGTATGGTCAAATTTTGGTATAGATAACGAGATTACAGCTAGAGGATATACAAATGATAGAGGAAACAAAAATGCAAAATATACAGAAGAATGGCGTGAAAATGCAACAAAATTCACATATGATTGGAATATGTATATGCATTTTATAGATAAAGATGGTAAACCTACTATAGAACAAGTAGGATATGGTGATGGTTCATTAACTCCTGCTGGTGAAGGTGGAAGTGGTAAAGAGAATGTAAATCCTGGCGAGTTAGGTAGAGCAAATATGGTGGAATTTGCTGGGCAAGTTCGTTCAACACAGGCATCAATGCTACTTAATACTCTTTTAACAACTGGATATGCTAAAGCAGCTGTAAAGGAAGAATATGGCTCAGAGTGTAAAGTTTATACAATATCTGTAGATATGACTGATCCAAGTGAAATAGATTTATTTGCTGATGATACTAATATAGCAAACGGTGACGATAAGATAACATCAAATCCACCTACAGTTAATCCAAATGAATATTTTAACAAAGAATGGTTAAAAGAAAAAGGTTATATTAATGAAGATGCAGATTTGGATCATCTAACTGAAGAGGATATGATTTATGAACCATACTCAGTAGGAGCAGAAACTATTTTAGGAATATGCGATGCTGTTGATGCGTATAATGAATTTAAAAATAATCCAGACTCATATACTGCAAGAGATAAATTGAAATATTATTCTGTATACAGTGAAGTTAAAGGATTATATACAGATATGAATGATGATCAAAAAGTAACATATAAGGATAAGGAATATGATGCAACTAAACCAATTGGACCAAGTCATGGTAATGCATATTTAATAACAGATACTTTTGATGATGTAACTTATCCAAGTTTAAAGCTAGGTGATGAAGAAAATAATCCATATAATTTGACAAATGACGATATAGATGTTAACTATGTTACTAAAGCATATTATGCTAAAAGTGTATCAGATGTAACAGGCTCTATTGGTGCGGCTTTTGATGAAATAGTAGAAAGTATTAAAGAACCTGCATTTGTTCCTGTAAGTGGACTTAATGATTTTGGTATTAATTCGTCTTTAACATATGTTGACCCTGTCGGACAATATATGGAAGTTAAAAATGTAAGTAAATTACTTTTATATGGAACTCTATATGATACTGTAAAAGCAGCTGTATATGATTATAACTTTAATATTAATCATTTAGGTGAAAATCATAATAGTACAACTGGAAGTTTTGTACCAGGTTGGTATAAGGTAACTACACAACCTGATGGAAGCGAGAAAGTAGAATATAGTGAAAATGATGGTTCGTTTGAAAATGGATGGACATATTACTTAAATGCAGATTTAGCAAAACAATATGTTCCAACACTAGATGTTAATGATAATAATATATCGCAAAAGCAGCAAAATACTAAATATGTTTTCTATAGACTTGGAATAGATGCTGATAAGAGAAATGAAATTATTATGAATCCTGCTTATGGTGATAGTGTACCTGCAACAGCAAATGAACTTAATTATAAAACATTCCCTGGACTATTTAAACTAAGTGATATACGTATATGGGTAGAAGATACAGGGGACTATAAAGATGAGAATTTTGATAATGGTGGTATAGAAACAGACAGCGATTTCTTTGATGCGTTATATATTAATCTACCTGCTACATCAATACCACTTCAAGTATCAAATATAACATTAGATGCACATGCAAATATAACAGGATATAAAACTAACTTAGGTGATAAAAAAGCTACAACACCATTTAGAGTATTTTACTCTGTAGGAATTAGTAAAGATATGCTAATAGATGATGGAAGAGAAATAGATTTATCTAAGATAGATGAAAAATATAGAAATACGCATATAAAAGATGGTGAGCTATATTTATATTCAAACTATTATACTGGCTCTGTTTATGATAAATATATATCAGATACTCAAGAAGCTGAGTCAAGAGGAGATCCGTTAGTAACATTTTCACCTGGCTCAACTAATAGGTATTATATATTCCAGAAAAACTTAGCGTTATATAAAGAAGCATATAAAGTAGAAGAAGGTGGAAACTTAACACGTATAACTAATGATGATGCATTATTCTTCGAAGGAGAGGGATATGATGGCGAATATCCTGGTGCAACAGAAAATGGAAATCCAAACGAAGAAGCTGTAAATGCAATAAGAGTTGCAATTGCTAGTGGTGATATTACAGCAGGACAAGTTGTTACACTAAAAGGTGATACAATTAAATATGGCGAAAATCCAAATTCAAATGATTTCTATTTCATAGCGGGAGACTATTATGTACCTACAGGAGGAAATAGAGGAAAGAAAGTTAGACTTCTAGTTTCAAGAAGAGGTGCTGAATTTGGTTCGGGATTTTCAGAAGAATCTGTAAAAAGAGGAGAATATGTTTGTTGGATAGATTCAACAGAGACATATAAAGAAACTTATGATTTTGATGCAACAATTCCGCAAGATAAACGAGATGGTAACTGGATACTTGCAACTAAAATAGGTGGTCTTAGAGTTGGTGATTTACACCAAAGTATAGGTAGAAAAGAAAATAATGAAACAAATACTTCTAAGAACTTTTATCTACCAACTGTTGGTGGTATAACTGAAGATACAAATGATATAAGTTTAAATACTTATTTGGGTAATAATGGAATTATAAAATATAAAGTAGATACATGGGAAATACCTGAAGCCGGCGGAATCGGAACAGCAATCTACATTGTATCTGGTATGTTATTAATGATTATACCAAGTTTACTATATAAGAGAAATTGTTTTAAATTTCAAGAAAGGAGAAAAGAAAATGGTAAACATTAAAAATAACAAAGTAATAGCTACATTATTAGTAGTACTATTAACAATTATATGTTCATTAACATGTATTGTTAAGGCAGAGTCAAAATATACAATAACAATATATGGAGCTGGACAAGGACATAGCTATTCAGCATATCAAGTGTTTGATGGCCTTTTAGATGCTGAAAAAACTGGTATATTAAGTAATATAAAATGGGGAAAAGGTGTAAATGCTGAAAATCTATTAATTCAGTTAAAAGCATCAAATGTTGAAGTTAATGAAAGAATATTAAATTCAGAAGGTACAGATAGTGTACCTTCTGGAAGCACAAAAACTATAGGTGAGATATTTAAAAATTGTACATATGCAAGAGACGTTGCACAAGTATTAGAGCTATATGAAAATGATTCAGATATGACTAAGGCTTTTGCTGAAATTGTAAATAGTAATCTAGGCACTGTATCTGCTACTTCAAGTTATGAGGGTAATGAATATAAAATTGAAGTTGAAAATGCAGGTTATTATTTCATTAAAGACTCAGATGATTTAACTGGTACAAATGAAGCTTATACAAGATACATTTTACATGTTGCACGTGACCAAAAAATAAAGGTAAAAGGAAGTGTACCAACACTAGAAAAAACAGAAAGTCTTGATGGAAATGTAACATTTAAAGCACTAAGTGCTGAAATTGGTGATGTAATTAAGTATAGACTAGAAGGTACATTACCTACTACTTATGATGACTATACAACATATAAATATAAATTTACTGATACACTTTCAACAGGACTTAAGTATGTTGATGGTAGTTTAAAAGTATATATAGTAGATAAAGATGGAACTGAACATGAAAATAATAGCTTTGAAGTTAAAATAAATGGACAAAATATAGAAGTATCTATTGAAAATTTAAAAGATATTACTGAGGTAACTAAAGATAGTAAAATAGTAGTTAAATATGATGCTAAGCTAACAGAAGATGCAGTTGTTGGTGGTGTAGGAAATGAAAATAAAGCACATTTAGAGTTTTCAAATAATCCAAATGCTGGTGGAAGTGAATCAACAGAAGATACACCTGAAGAGAAAGTAAAAGTATATACATATGAGTTAGATATAAATAAAGAAAATGGTAAAACAAAACAGGCTCTGCAAAATGTAGGATTTAAATTATATAAAAAAGAAGGAGATAAAACATTATATGCTAAAGTAAATACTGATACAAATGCTCTTGAAGAATGGGTTGAGCAAATAGATGATGCAACTGAGCTATTTACAGATTCAAATGGACATATTGCAGTAAAAGGATTAAAAGCAGGAGAATACTATCTTAAAGAAACAACTGTACTTGATGGATATAATAGTATAGAAGATATTAAATTAAAGATAGAAGAAGTTTTAATAGGAAATGAAGAAAATGAATTTACTCAGTCTTTAGATAGTCTTTCATTAAAAGTTACAGTTACAGATAATGGTAATTCAAATGAAACAACAATTAATGGAGATGTATCAAATGGTAGTGTTGAAGCTACAATATTAAATTATCCTGGTACATTACTACCTGGAACTGGTGGAATAGGTACTATAATATTCTATGTAATAGGTGGATTATTAATAGTTGGTTCTGCATTATTCCTAATTAGAACAAAAAGTTTAAATAAATAATAACGCTACTAGAAGGAGAGGCTTATGAAAAAAAACGTATCTAATATTATCATAGTATTGTGTTTTATTATAGGAGTGGCTTTAATATTATATCCAACTATTAGTAATTATTATAATTCTTTACATCAATCTAAAGTTATTGCAGGTTATATTGAAAAAGTTAATAATTTAGATAGTGAAGAATATTACAAAATAATGGATAAGATAAAAGAATATAATAAATATTTATTTGAACTAACAGAAAATAATGTTTTAACTTTTGATAAAAAAATAGATATTTTAGAAGAACTTGAAATATTAGATGGCAATATAGGATATATTGAAATTCCAAAAATAAAAATTATTGAGCCTATATACTATGGCTCAAGTCAGGAAATTCTTCAAGTATCCGTTGGGTTATTAGAAGGAAGCTCTTTTCCAACAGGAGAAGATTCAACACATACAGTTCTACTTGGACATAGAGGGCTACCTTCTTCTAAACTATTTACAGACTTAGATAAATTAGCTATAGGTGATGTATTTTATGTGAATGTTTTATCTCAAAAAGTGGTATATGAAGTTGACCAAATTGAAGTAGTAACACCAGATAAAGTAGATTATTTAAAAATTGAAGAAGGAAAGTCGTATGCTACTTTAGTTACTTGTACTCCTTATGGTATAAATTCACATAGGCTACTTGTTAGAGGGCATAAGACAGATATTATAGATAAAAGAAATCAAGATATAGATAATAACCAAGAAGATAATAAGAACAATAATATATGGAAAATAATAGTTATTGTTATAGTTATTTTGGTAGTTTGCATAATAGCATATATTATATATAAAAAGAAATTTAAAAATAAAATATCTAAAACTAGGTATATAAAAAATAATTCAAAAATAAAGCAAAAAAATAAGTGAGGTGATATAAGATTGTGCATAAAAGTCGTAATATAATAAAATGCATTGTAATGCTAATAGTTTTATTTCAGTTACATGTTGTTTTGGCTGTACCAATTGTAACAAATAATATGCCAAAAATAGATAAAACTAGAACAGCAAATCTTACTATCATTTTTGCTGATACCGAACAAAATGCATTAGCTAATGCAAAATTTAAAGTATATAAAATTGCAGATATATCTGAGGTTGGTGCATATACAACAGTAGATAAATTCAAAGAATATAATTTTACATATGATTTTCAGGACCAACAAGGTTGGAATGAGTTATTAGATACTGTATCAGAATGTGTAGAAAATAATAATTTAGCTTGTGATAATGAGATATATACAAATGAAAATGGTATAGCAAAAATTGAAAATATGGATTTAGGGTTATATTTTGTTTCTGCTGAGAATTTAGTAGTAGGAGCTAGAACTTATACTCCACAAAACTTCTTTGTAAGTCTTCCAGATATGAAGGAACAAGATGTTTGGGAATATGATGTTAGTATATATCCAAAATACACATTAGATATAGACGATTCAAAAATAACAGATAAACGTGTAATAAAAAAATGGATGGACGAAGGATATAGTGAAAATAGACCTAGTAAAATAAAAGTTTCATTATTAAAAAATGGCGTGTTATATGATGAAGTTATTTTAAGTGATGAGAATGATTGGACATATACATGGAAAGATTTAGATGACACCTATGAATGGTCAGTATATGAAACTATGGACGATATTAGTAGCACTAAATATAGAAATGATATATCATATGAAAATGATACCTTCTATATTACTAATATATATAATGTACCTTTAGCAGATACTGGTCAGTTATGGTGGCCTGTACCTATATTAATTGGTAGTGGCTTAGTTTTAATTGCTATTTCATTAGTTTGTAAAAGAAGAGAAAAGAAGATATATGAGTAAGAAAATAAGCATATCTAAATCTTTAATGATAGTAGGAGTAGTATTAATATTAGCTGCACTGGCTATTATAGTATATAATGTTGTTTCAGATTATATTGCAAAAATTAAGTCTAAGGATGCATTAGATTATATTAATCTTGCAAAAGAAGATGAGTATAATATAAATAATGAAATACCAACTATTCAATATAATGGAATAAATTATATAGGAATAATTACAATAGAAAAGATTAATGTAAAATTGCCAGTAATTAGCAGTTATAGTCAGGATTATTTAAAAATAGCTCCTACATTATATCAAGGAAATATATATGAAAATAATGCTGTAATAATTGCACATAACTATAAGTCACATTTTGGAAATTTAGATAAATTATCATTAAAAGATAAGGTAGTATTTACAGATATAAACGGTAATGAATTTAACTATGAAGTAGTAAATAAAGAAGATATAGATGAGAAAAACAGCTTTCAATTAGATACAGGTGAATGGGATTTAACACTATTTACTTGTAAAAATATAGATATGAAATTTAGAACTGTTGTTAGATTAAAAAGAATTTAAAAAAAAGGTACTCAAAATTTAAAATTTTGGGTACTTTATTATAATTATGTGATATAATTTAATTATTAGAGGTGATATTTATGAGAGATTATTTTAATTATAAGGAAAAGGTTTGTGTTGTAACAGGTGCATCTAGTGGTATGGGAAAAGCTACTGTAGAAATGCTAGTAGATTTAGGAGCTATAGTATATGCATTAGATTTAAATGTATGTAATGTAGAAGGTATAAAACAGTTTATAAGATGTGATTTATCTAGTAAAGAAGAAATAGACAAAACATTTGAACAGTTACCACAAGATATAGACTGCTTTTTTGGAGTTGCTGGTCTTTCAGGCTCAAAAACAGACTATATAACTACATTTAATTGTAACTATACTGCAAATATGTATATTACAATGGAATATTTAAAAGAAAGAATGAAGAATAAAGGTGCTATAGTATATGTAACATCTACAGCTGGTCTAAACTGGAAAGAGTACAAAAAAGAGCAAGATAAGGTAGTACATGTGGCTACTTGGGAAGAAGTACAAGAAAAAATTGCTCCTATAGCAAAAATTGCACCAGATTCTTTTGCATATATGTATTCAAAAAGATGTTTATCTCAATTTGCTTGTGAAAAAGCAATTGAGTTTGGAAAACTTGGAATAAGAATAAATAATATTATGCCAGGTTCAACAGATACTGGTATGAAAGATGAGTTTGAAAAAATGGCCGGTGGAGAAGAAGCACTTCTTGCAGAAACAGGAACAGCACATAGACTTGCAACTTCAGAGGAGATGGCATATCCTATAGTATTTTTAAACTCAGATATGGCTTCATTTATATCTGGTGTAGATTTTTGTATAGACTCAGCAGATGCTTGTATGAAGACACTTAAACTAAAAAAGGATAGAGAAAAAGTACCAGCTACTAATAAATTTATATTAAAGATGGCTAAAAAAATGATGGATAAGCAAAAAGCATTAGCTGAAGGTGAAAATAAATAGGAGAAAAGAATATGAAATCTATATTTAAAAAAGAAAATTTGTACAAGATATTTTATTTAGCTAGTATTATATTTATTATACTTTTCATTTGTTTTGTAGTTTATGATAAAATAAATTATAATCAATTTTCTACTTCATTTCCGTTTTATGTATTTGCATATTATAGGTGTATTGAATTTATATTACCAGCTATCATTGAGTTATTAGTAGGAATATATTTAAAGAAAAGATTTAATAAAAAAGGAGATAAATAGTGGTAAAGTCAAAAGAATGGAACTGGGAAATAGTTAATGGAGATAATGCAAATATATGGTTAGAGGCAAGTGTAGAATCATATTATCTGTTAAGCAGATGGAAAAAACAAGGTAAAAAAACATTTTTAGATTTAGGTTGTGGACTTGGAAGACATACTATATTGTTTGCTAAAGAAGGATTTAATACTAAAGCTTATGATTTAAGTAAAAATGCTATTGAAAGAGCAAAAGAATATGCTAAAAAAGAAGGATTAGATGTAGAATTTAAAATAGGAGATATGTTAAATTTACCATATAAAGATAATAGTATAGATTGTATTCTTTGTATTAATGTAATTTCTCATACAGATACGGAAGGAATGAAAAAGATTATATCTGAGCTTAAAAGAGTATTAAATAAAGATGGTGAATGCTATTTAACTTTAGGCTCAAAAGAAACATGGGGCTTTAAAAGAGAAGAATGGCCATTAGTAGATAAAAATACTAGAATTAGAATGGATGATGGACCTGAAAAAGGTATACCACATTTCTATGCGGATTATCCTTTAATACAGGAATTATTTAAAGAATTTAAAATCGAAAAAATATCCCATATAGAAGATTTTTGGGAAGAAAAAGGAAAAACATATAATTCATATCATTATCATGTATTAATAAGGAAAAATTAGTAATATATAGTAAATTTAAAAGCTTTACTAATTTAACACAATATGTACAAAAAGTTTTCAAAACTTAATAATATAATAAAAAAGAATAATAAATAAATTGGATATTTTGTTAAAAATAAGATAAAAATATATTATAAGGTTAAGGTGAAAACTTATGAATAGGAAGACAAAAGTACAAATTAGTATAATCTTTTTGTTACTATTAATACTATTTTTCTTAATATTTTCTACAATAAATAAATTTAGTAATATAATTAAATAAAGGGGAATTATAATATGAGATATACATTTAAAACACATAATACATGTGCTAAAAATATAGAATTTGAACTTGATGGAAATAAAGTAAAAAATGTTAAATTTTTAGGTGGCGGTTGTCCTGGTAACCTTCAAGCTTTACCAAGACTTGTTGAGGGCATGACTGTCGATGAAATAGAGAAAAAACTAAGTGGTATTATGTGTGGCATGAAAGGAACTTCTTGTGCTGACCAACTTGCGAAAGCGGTAAGAGAAGCATATAATAACAAAAAGTAATAGTATATAATAAAGCTTAATTATATAAATAATAATTAGGCTTTTTTTCTAGTTGACATATACCCCCATAGGGTATATAATATTTAAAGGTGATGGACTATGAGTTGTAAAAAATGTTGTGAAGATACTAAGAAAAGAACGTATAGGACACAAGAAGAAAAGGAAAAAATTACTAAAAGACTGAATGTTATAGAAGGGCAAGTTAGAGGTATTAATCAAATGATTGCAGATGATAGGTATTGCGATGATGTATTAATACAAATAGCTGCTGTTACTAAGTCATTACAAACTCTTGGAAATAGTATATTAGAATGTCATTTAAAAACCTGCGTTACAAGAGATATACAAAATGGAAATACAGATATTGTGGATGATGTAATGCAATTAGTAAAAAAATTACAATAGTTAAGGAGAAAGATTATGGAAAATCAATTTTCACGAACTGAGCTTTTAATAGGAAAAGACGGAGTAGATAAATTAAGAAAAGCTAAAGTTGCTATATTCGGTATAGGTGGTGTAGGCTCGTATGTTTTAGAAGCACTTGTAAGAGCTGGTATAGGAAACTATATGATTGTAGATGATGATGTAGTAAGTATTAGTAATCTTAATAGGCAAATAATAGCTACTAGAAGCACAATAGGAAAAGATAAAGTTGAAGTTGCAAAGGAAAGAATATTAGATATTAATCCTAATGCAAATGTAGAAACAAAGAAAATGTTTTTTACTTGTGATAGTCCAGAGATACTAGATAATAATAGTATAGATTATATTGTAGATTGTGTAGATACAGTTACTGCAAAAATAGAGCTTGTAACTAGAGCAAATAATCTTAATATACCAATTATTTCTAGTATGGGCACTGGTAATAAACTTGATCCTACAAGATTTGAAGTAGCAGATATTAGTAAAACAAGTGTATGTCCACTTGCAAAAGTAATTAGAAAAGAGCTAAGAAATAGGGGGATAAATAAGCTAAAAGTAGTATATTCTAAGGAACTTCCAATAAAAGTTGAAGCTAAAGATGATACTACTAAAAAAAGAGTACCAGGAAGTATTTCTTTTGTGCCTTCAGTTGCTGGATTAATTATTGCTAGTGAAGTTATAAAAGATATATTAAAAAAGTAAAATTAAGGAGGAATTTAAAATGAAAGAATTAGAATTTAATGTTTATGGAATGATGTGTGCAGGATGCGAAAATAGAGTTAAAAATGCTTTAAAAACAGTAGATGGTGTAAAGGAAGTTTATGCAAGTCATGAAGAAAACAAAGTAAAAGTAGTCTTAGATAAAGAAGTAGATGAGACTGTAATTAAGGAAAAAATAGAAGATATAGGATATGAAGTGAAGTAATATGGAATTTGTATATGAAAGAAAAATAAATTATTATGAAACAGATAAAATGGGTATAGTACATCATTCTAACTATATAAAATTTATGGAAGAAGCTAGATGCTTATGGCTAGAAAATATAGATATGCCATTTGAAGCTTTAGAAGAAGAAGGAATAACAATTCCTGTACTTGGTGTGTCTTGTGATTATAAATACCATGTAACTTTTGGTGATACAATAATAATTAATACTTTTGTAAAAGAATATACAGGTGTTAGAATGACTGTTGGATACCAGATGACAGATAAAGAAACAGGAAAAGTTGTTTTGAATGGTCAAACAAAACATTGCTTTACTAATAAGGAATTAAAACCAATTAATTTAAAAAAATATAATCCTGAATTTAGTAATAAATTTCAAAATTTACTAGAAGTATAGTAAAGGGGAAAATGATATGAAAAAGATAATTTTAGCAATTGATGGTATGACATGCTCTGCTTGTTCAAACGGACTAGAAAAGTATTTAAATAAGCAAAAGGGTATATTAAATGCTAGTGTAAATCTTGTTATGGCAAATGCTAGTATAGAATATGATGAAAAAATTGTAAATTTAGAAAAATTAAACGAATTTGTTAAGCAAGCAGGCTTTATAAGTTTAGGTGAATATAAGGATATAAAAGTTGAAGAAAAAAGTAAAAAAGAAAAAATTAAGTTTATTGTATTTTCTGTACTAGCTGTAATATTAATGTATATATCAATGGGAAGTATGCTTAATTTACCTGTAATACCTTTCTTAAATTCAGAAACTAATACTGTAAATTATATGGTTGCTTTACTTGTACTTACATTAGCATTTTTGTGGTATGGATTTGATATATTAAAAAATGGATATAAAAATTTAATACATTTAACACCTAATATGGATACTTTAGTTGGAATTGGAGTTTTAGCAAGCTTTGGTTATAGTATATATAATATGATTATGTTTTTAATTACTCCAGAAAATAATATGAGCTTTGCAATGAATTTATACTTTGAGTCCTCTGCAATTGTAATATATTTTATTAAGCTTGGAAGATATATAGATGGTATTAGTAAAAATAAGACTAAAGAGGCAATTCAAAAGCTTGTACAAGTAACTCCTAGTTCTGCTATTCTTAAGGAAAATGATAAAGAGAGAAAAGTAACTTTAGATGAAATTAATAAAGGAGATATACTTATAGCTAGACCAGGAGATAAGATAGCAGTGGATGGCGAAATAGTAAATGGAAAAACACATCTTGATGAGTCTTTCATTACAGGTGAGAGTAAACCAACAGTAAAAGAAGTAGGTCAGAAAGTTATAGCAGGTAGTATAAATTATGATGGATATATTGAATATAAAGCTGAAAGAATAGGAAAAGACTCAACTATATCAGAAATTGTAAAGCTTGTAATTGAAGCAAGTAATACTAAAGCACCTATTGCTAAAATAGCAGATAAAGTATCAGGAATATTTGTACCTTGTGTTATCTTAATTGCTTGTATTACTTTTATTATATATTTAATATTGGGGTATGGTATAGAAATGGCACTTACATCTTTTGTTACTGTACTTGTTGTGGCTTGCCCATGTAGTTTAGGGCTTGCCACACCTCTTGCTATAGTTGTAGCTGAGGGATTATGTGCAACAAATGGTATAGTAGTAAAAAAGAGTGAAGTACTAGAAAATGCACAAAAAGTAAATACAATAGTATTAGACAAAACTGGAACATTAACATACGGAAAATTAAAGATAGCTAAAATTATAAATTATAGTAGCTTAGATGAAAAAGAGCTTTTAAAAATTACTGGAAGTATAGAAGCAAAATCTACACATCCTATATCTAAAGCATTCGTAGATTATCTTGATGAAAATAATATAGAAAAAATAGATATAATAGATTTTGAAAACTTACCAGGTTTGGGAATAAAAGCCAAAGTATTAGAAAGTGAATATTTACTAGGAAATTCAAAAATACTTTTAGAATATAATATAGAAAATAGCCATAAAGAAGATGAAAGAGTACTTGCAGAAGATGGAAACAGTATAGTATATATAGTTAAAGATGGTAATATTATTGGTATAATAGGAGTAAATGACATATTACGAGAAAATGCGTCTGAGGTAATAAAATTACTTCAAAATAAAAACATAGATACCATAATGCTTACAGGAGATAACGAAATAACAGCTAATAAAATAGCACAAAAACTTGGCATAAAACAAGTTATATCTAATGTTATGCCAAGTCAAAAAGCAGAAACTATAAGAAAGCTAAAAGAAGAAAATAAGTATGTACTAATGTGTGGTGATGGAATAAATGATAGTATTGCACTTACTGCATGTGATATAGGAGTTAGTGTAAATAATGCAACTGACATAGCTATGGATTCATCTGATGTTATTTTAACAAAGAATAATCTAATGTGTATTGTAGATTTAATTAATATCAGTAAGAGAACAATAAGAATAATAAAACAAAACTTATTTTGGGCATTTTTCTATAATGCATTAATGATACCTATAGCAACAGGTGTATTAAGAAATATTATATCAATTAATCCAATGATAGCAAGTCTAGCTATGGTATTAAGTAGTTTAACAGTAATACTTAATACATTACGACTTAGAAAAATCAAATAGCAAGTTTTATACTTGCTATTTTCTATTATAAAAAGTTAATTCTAACAGTAATAAAAAATGTCAAAAAATGCGATGAAAAGTTGAAAAAAATTTAATTGTACTATGTACAGAGAATATATTTTAATGTTATAACTTAGCTAAAGAAAGGAGGTTGTTAAAGTGGGAAGTATATTAAGCTTTAAAGTAGAAATTGACGGTTTAGAAGACAAAATATGGAGACAAATAGAAATAAATGACATGAAATCTATAGCTGATTTAGCCTATACTATTTTAGCATCTTTTAATTCATTAGCTAAGCATAGTTATGTTATTAAACATAGTGATGATATATATAATTGTACTAGTGATAATGTGGATAATAAGAAATATCTTAGAGCTGAAACTTGTATGCTTAGAAAAATTAATTTCTTAGATAAAAAATTATATATGGAATATGATATGGATAATCTAGTTAAGTTTAATATAACATATTTAGGAAGTAGGAAACTAGAGAATGGTAGAAGTAGAAAATATCCATTTATAGCTGATGGACAAGGTCAAGGTATGATAGAAGATGTTGGTATTGAAAAGTTGAAGGAAATTGTTTATAATACAGATAGAGATGGAATATCTGATTATATGTATACGTCAACATACAATTTAGGAATACAAGCTGTATACGACTATAGGGAATATGATATTGATAATGACAATATATTATTAAAAACTAAAGTTCAAAAAATAAAGTATAGATATGAAAAATATATAAATAAAAGACATGAATTAAATGCGTAGGAGTGGATGCTGTGATATATTATACTGATTATAATTCGCCATTAGGTAATCTTACAATAGCTAGTGATGGGACTAATATTATAGGATTATGGATACAAGGACAAAAATATTTTAAAGAAAATATAAAAGAAGAAATGGTTTTAAATTCAGACATAGACATATTAAAACAAGCTGTAAATTGGCTCGATAGATATTTTAATGGAGAAAAACCTAGTATATCTGAACTAAATATATCACCAAGTGGTACAGAATTTAGAAAGACTGTCTGGAAAGTACTTTGTAAAATACCATACGGACAAGTAGTATCATATAAATACATAGCTAGTGAAGTATCAAAAATTTTAAATAAAGAAAATATGTCAGTACAGGCTGTAGGCTCAGCTATAGGACATAATCCTATATCAATTATAATACCATGTCATAGAGTAATTGGTACAAATGGAGAATTAAAAGGATATGCAGCAGGCTTAAAAATAAAGAGTATGTTATTAAAACACGAAAAGGTTAATATTAAAAAATAATGAAAATAAAAAACAGGTAATTAGTTGTTAATTATCTGTTTTTGTGCTAATATGTTCTAGTAAGAGGATAATAATATGATTGTAGATATAATGCAGATAATTACAGTCTTAGTAAATATATACATTTCATTTACTGAGAAGAAAAAGAGAATATATATAGCTACTTTTTTACTAAATTTATCACAGCTACTTATGTATTTTTTTAATAAAGATTTGACAACTGCTTTAATATATATAGTAATAGTAATCAGATCATATTTATACATATATAAAGATAAATTTAAAAGTAATTTTATCCCATATTTTGCAATAGTTATTCAAATAATAATTGGTGTTACAACAATAGAAAGACCAATACAAGTAATGTCTATACTAATACCATGTTATTCATGTTGGTATTTGTGGTTTTCAAAAGATACACAAAAGCTAAGAATAGGAAATATTGTAGCAAATATTTCATGGGGAATATATAATATATGTTGTGGATTATATATAATTCTAATTATGCGTGCAATAACTATTACAAGTAATATTGTAGCATATATAAGAAGGAAAAAAGAATTAGAAAAATTAAAGACCAAAACAGCTAGATAATTAAATTAAGGAGCACTATATGAATAAAGAAGAAGTAATTAAGTATTGTTTAGAACTTCCAGGAACATTTGAAGATCATCCTTTTAAAGAGGATTTTGTATCTGTTGTACTTAAACATAAAACAAATAAAAAATGGTTTGCACTAATAATGGAAGTAAAAGGTGAAACATATTTAAATGTTAAAACTGAGCCAGCATACTCAGAGCTATTAAGAGCAAATTATGATTATATAATACCTGCATATCACATGAATAAAGAGCATTGGAATACAATTATACTAAGTAAAAATTGTGATAGAAGCTTAGTAGAAGAACTACTTGAGCAAAGCTATGAACTAACAAGAAAGTAAAATCAGAGAAATCTGATTTTTTTCTTTTA
>CANRAK010000025.1 GCA_947628575.1 uncultured Clostridia bacterium
TTTTTCAATGTGCTTTTCACACTCCGTGTGAACGATTTTATTATAACACAAAGAGTCAACTTTTGTCAACACATTTTTATGTAAAAAATAAAAGTTTTTTTGTTAACTTTTATCTATACATTTTTATGTTTATTTTCTCTTTGCAACGTTTAATATAATACTACTTTTAATTTGGTTTGTCAACACCTTTTTTGAAATTTTAAAAAATATCTTCTATTTATTCAAAATTTACTTTTATACTTCAACTAAAATCACGTCTTCACCTATCTTTTTTATATTATTCCATGGTATAGTAACATTGTTTTTACTACTCATACTATTAAATATTTTTCCTGTCTTTGCTACTATAATAGACCTGATTTCACCATTATCAAAATCTGCTTGAACGTCAATAACAAACCCTAGTATTTTTCCGTCTGTTATATTTATAACCTCTTTTTGCTTAAAATCAATACCTCTTGACATATATATCACCATTACATTATATGAAAAAAGATTTCATTTAATTCATGAAATCTTTCTTTAAATCCTCTACTATTTTATTTACATACATTGCATTAGACCCTTTAAAATATATTAAATCGTCTTTTTGTATTTTTGTTTTTAATAGTTCTTCTGCTTCTTTATAATTATTACAACAATAAACCTCATTAACATATTTTTTTGCAACATCTGCTAAATACTTCATGTTATCTCCATAAACTATTAGCATGTCATACTTCAAATTTTCAAATACTTTACCTAAATTTCTATGTAATTCTTCTGCATAATTTCCTAGCTCTAAAATATCTGCAAGTACTGCTAATTTTCTTTTTGCATTTAATTTATCTACAGTTTTTAGTCCAGACTCTGTTGAACTTGGACTTGCATTATATGTATCGTCTATTAATGTTATATCTTTTAATTTTACTATTTCCATTCTTCTAGTAAAATTTCTATAATTAGCTACTCCTTTAATTATTTTTTCAGATGGTATATTATAAATTTCCGCAATTTTTATAGCAATTATTGCATTTAATATATTGTGGTTTCCTATTGCATTTATTGTTATATGCTCTTTTTTATTATATATAAAAGTATCAAATTCAATTCTATCTTGATAATACTTAATGTTTTCTGCATCATTTATACTATAACGAACAATGTTAACATTGCTATTTGTATATTTTTTTAGATACTCATCATCATTATTAAGTAATATTGTCTTTTTTCCAATTAGATTATTTGCAATTTTTATTTTCTCATTAAATATATTCTCTCTACTACCTAATTTTCCAATATGTGATGTACCTATATTAGTTATAACTGCTACATCTGCAAGTAATATTTTATTTAGTATATCCATTTCACCTATAAAATCTATACCAGCTTCTAATACTGCAATATCTTGATCTTGAAGTTGAAGTGCCATAATAGGTAATCCTATATGTCCGTTCATATTTTTTTGTGTAACCATAATATTTTTCTCTTGAGATAAAACTGAGGCTACCATTTCACGTGTACTAGTTTTTCCTACACTACCTGTAATTCCTATAACTTCAACATTTTTACATTTTTTCCTATTGTATATACCTATTTCTTGCAATGCTTGTAATGTATCATTTACTTGTATTATTACTATATACTTATTTATCTTTAATATTTCATTTAAATTTATATCTTCTGATGTAAAAAATCCTATAGAACCGTTTTTTACTACATCACTTATAAATTTATGTCCATCTACTTTTTCACCAATAAGTGGAACATAAAAATCACCATTTTTTATTTCTCTACTATCAATTTTATAATCTTTTATTTCTATTTCTAAACTTCCATTTATTAATTTACCATTTGTAGCTTTTAAAATTTCTTTAACATTTAGCATCTTATCACCATTTTTATTTTATCATATAATTATTTATTTTCAATACTACTAAAATAATTATTTATACCATTTACTACAGCTTGTGCTATTGCTTGTTCATTATTTATTATCCAATTTGCATCCTCTGGATTATCATGAAAAGCAACTTCTAGTAATACTGCAGGAGCAGTAGTTCTAATTATTTCATATAAGCTACTAGTATAAAGTACCCCTCTACCTTTATCTTGATCTGGGTATATTTTAATTATTTCCTCATAAATATCATTTGCAAGTCTATCACCTGGTGTATCTGGTCTATTTGCAAATATTTCAGGCCCTTGTGCATTATACCCCTCTCCACTAGCGTTACTATGTAGTGCAACGTGAATATCTGGCTTAATTTCATTGCTTTTTTTAACAGCAGCACTTAATTTTTCATTTGGATTATTTCTATAAACTGTATATCCTTGATTTTTTAATATATCTTCTACTTTATCTGCAATTCTATTCATTCTATATTCTTCTGTACCAAAATCCCCATATCCAACATTAAACTCTTGTGTTGATGGACTTAAAAAAACTACTTTATCTTCCATTTAAAACCTCCTGTATTTATTAATTATGATATTAAAAAAGCTGGTATAATATACCAGTTTTTTAAATTTTTAATAAATTTTTCCTATCTTATTTCTTATTCTAAGTAGTGCACTCTTTTCTATTCTAGACACTTGTGCCTGTGATACTCCAAGTTCTTCTGCAAGTTCTACTTGTGTTTTATCTTTGAAATATCTTTTTTCTATTATATACCTTTCTTTATCATTTAATTTATCTAGTAATTGTTCAATGGATATTTTATTAATTAAATCTTCTGAATCTTCTCTTTCGTTTTTTAGTTGATCTAGTAAAAATATCTGATCACCACCATCATTATATACTGTATCATATATTGACATTGGTGTAATTGTACTATCTATTGCAAGTACTATTTGTTCTCTAGGTGCTCCAGTTATTTTTTCTAATTCTTCTATTGTTGGTTCTTCATTATGCTCATTTACATACTTTTCTCTTTCTTGTGAGATTAAATATGATAAATCTCTAAGAGACCTTGTAACTCTAAATGCACTATTATCTCTTAAATATCTCTTTATCTCTCCAATAATCATAGGCACTGCATAAGTTGAAAATTGTACTTCCTGTGTTATATCAAAATTATCTATAGCTTTAATAAGTCCTATTACACCTACTTGGAAAATATCGTTAATATTTTCTCCTCTATTGTTAAATTTTTTAACTAAACTTAATACTAATCTTAAATTTGCATTAATAAATTCATCCTTATATTCTGTTTGCCCCTCTTTTATCTTTTTTAACATTTCCATTTGTTCTTTAGAAGAAAGCTTAGGCAATCTAGATGTATCTAAACCTTGTATTTCTACTTTTACATTTGTTCCATTCATATGTATCTCTCCTTTATTACTAATATTTTTTACATATGACTCTTTTGCTATTCGCGTTCGACTTTTCTTGTGCTTTTTAGTCAAGATTTAAAAATCTACGCAATTAGCTAATACATTTATATGTACAAAGTAGAAAAAAATAAGTACTACGCTTTTAATAGTACTTTTACAACAAAAAAAGACAGATATTAATCTGTCTAAAATTTAAGTTATTTTATATATACATCATTACCTAAATCTAGAATATTATATATTTCAAATAAATTAAATATATTTTCAAAAATATATTTTAAATTTTCCTTTTTATTTTTTGAATTATAAGAAAATGGTAATGTTGCTTTTCTAATATCTTCTATTTTAAAGTTTTCAATACATATTGCAAATCTTCTTCCTTCTTTAAAAACAATATATTTTTTATTATCAAAAATTTTATCTATATTATTTATTTTTTCCATTAAGTTTAGTGTAAGTATATATCTAGCTTGAATTTCATTTTCACTATAAACTTTATATTTTTTTGAGAAATCTAGATTTTCTAGTTCTATAAGATTTCCGCTATAAGTAATATAATCATTTAATTTTCCGTTAATAAACAGGTCTTCTAAATTATTAGGTATTAAATATATATGGTCAGATATTTTTTTATTTAATGTAGCACTAATATAGCATCCACTAAATACTGTTTTTTTAACTTTTCTAGTAATCTTTTGAATATATTCTCTACCATTTTTATCATATAATGTTTTTTCATCTATTTTATCTTTATAATAATAAATATCCATATCTGCAAAGTTCATATTATTGTTATTATATTTTGCACTAATATAATTTTCTCCACCATACTTTAAGTTATGCAAATTAAACAATTCCATTTCTTCTATATGTTTTTGGTTAATCATCTTATCTTTATAATATACTGCACTGCTATCTTTTGATATATATTTTATTATATCCAAGATTATTTTTTCATTTTTCTTTATTCTATCATTTTTTAATCTAACAAAAGCAGTACCTAACATAACCACTGTAAAAGCTATACAAAGTAATATATCTAGCTTAAATATGTTTAAATTATAACTTATGAGTGTATATGTACTAATTACAAATACACATGATAATAAAAGGGAGATTAATATGCTTTGTATGATATATTTTTTCATATTTGCTTTTAGCTCATTATAATACATATTAATATCTTTTTGGTAATAATTATAAAATTCTTCAAATTTTTCTTGCATAATTATAACTTCATTTCCTTCTCATTTTCATTAATTTCAAAGAAATCATACTTTTTAAATCCAAATATACTTGCAAATATATTTAAAGGAAAAAATGATATATATGTATTATAATTTTGAACATGTGCATTATATGTTCTACGTGCTGCAGATATTTGTTCTTCTACATCAAATAACACCTTTTGTAAATTCAAATAATTTTCACCAGCTTTTAATTCAGGATACTTTTCAGATATAGCTATTACATCAGAAATAAAGCTATTGTAGTTATTTGATACATTCTCTAAATCTTTAGATGATTTACATTCATCAGCACTTTTTCGTATATTAATTATATTCTCTAATGTACTCTTTTCATATTTTGAATATGCTTTAACAGTTTCTACAATATTTGGTATTAAATCATATCTTCTTTTTAATACTACATCTAAACTAGAATATGAATTTTTTAATTTATTTCTTTTAGACAACATAGTATTATATATTAGTATAATTAATACTATTGATATAATAATAATTGCAATTATATATTTCATTCTACGTTCTCCTTTTTTATTTAGAATAACATAGAAATATAAAAATATCAATTAGATTATGCTGTAAAGTTATTCTTTAAATTATTTATTACTTTTTTCTCTAATCTAGATATATAGGACTGAGAAATACCTAGTTTATCTGCTACTTCTTTTTGTGTTAATTCTTCTTTTCCGTCAAATCCATATCTAAGTTGCATTATCGTTTTTTCTCTGCTATTTAACTTTTGAATAGCACTCTTTAATATTTTTTTATTTTCTTCATCTTCAATACTCTTAAAAATTGTATCATTATCTGTTCCTAATATATCTGCTAAAGATAAATCATTTCCCTCACTATCGATATTAATAGGCTCATCTATTGATATTTCTGTTTTAATTTTATTATTTTTTCTAAGATACATTAGTATCTCATTTTCTATACATCTTGAAGCATAAGTTGCAAGCTTAATATTTTTACTTAAATCATAACTATTAATTGCTTTCATAAGACCAATTGTTCCTATTGATATTAAATCTTCTATATTTATTCCTGAACTTTCAAATTTTTTAGCTATATATACCACTAATCTTAAGTTCTTTTCAACTAAAATATTCTTTGCTTCTTTGTCTTTATCCATAAGTTTTTCTAATAGCTTATATTCTTCTTCCTCAGAAAGTGGTGCAGGTAACTTATCACTACCTGCTATATAATACAAAAAAGAATCTCCCAGTCCTAGCCATCTTAAAAGCTTTAAATATACCAACTTAATTTCTTGTTTAATCATAATACTACCCCCTCTATACTTTCTAGATATGTATCATATCCAATTATTGCACTATATTTTTCTGGAGTACTACTATTTAGGGTAAATGATAAAATAATTTTATCTAATTTAGTTATAATTTTTTTATCTTTATATATTACGATATCTTTTACAATGTATGCTTCTTTTTTATCATTTCCATTTACTGTTATTACCTCTACATTTATTTTTTGTAAATGCTTTTGCCTAGCTAAAATATCTTCTTTTAATTTTTCGTCCAAAAATATGACATCTAGCAAAGTTACAGGGTCCTTTACATTATTTCCTGTATCAACAAAAGCTTTTACTTTAATTCCATTGATGTCTAAAATATAGTATAAATCTCTACTTTTAATATTAGTTTTCCACATTTTCCACAAATCTTTACACATAAAGTGGAAAATCATTCCAGATAATATATAAATAACTATCTTATTTAAAAACTTTTCTAAATTTAATTTTAATATTATTGCTACTGAAATTATTAAACCTAAATACAAAATATATAGCATATAAAAACAAATAACTTTTTTTATTAATTCTATTATAGTTTTAGGCTTAAAAAGTAACCAAAGTATTAAAAATGAAAAAATAATATGAAAAATATATTTATTAAAACTACTAATTACATATACACATGATATTATTGTATCTAGTAGTATAATAACTATTTTTCTTTTAGTAGAAACTTTACTCTTTGTAAATATTATTGTTTCTATAATTATTACTATGTTTATTACTAAATTTTCTAAAAAAATATAGTCTAGGTAAATCTTCATTGAATCACCTAGACTAATTATATTTTCTTTTAATAAAAAAACATGTCATAATATATACTGCTATAAAACATTTCATCTTCTAATTAACACAAAAAAGCTAAGATTAAAACATAATCCTAGCTTTTAATATTTTTTTCTATAGATTTTTTGGGTAAACTTTTATTCCTTATTTCTTCTTAAAAATGGTGGTATATCTAAATCTACCATTTTATACTCATTATTAGATGTTATATTTGTTCTAGTAGAACTAATTGAGCTAGTATTTGAGCCAATTCCTGATAGAACACTTGATGTACTAGCACTAGAAGTATTACTAGAGCTTGAACCTAATGAGCTTAAATCTGTAAAACTAGTAGTTGGTGTTGATTGTGTATTTTGAGAAACTGTTGCATTTTTAAGTGCCTCTCCAACAATGCTATCTAGTTTTAAATCTTGGAAAGCTGTTTTTGTAAATCCAGTTGCTATAACAGTTATAACAATCTCGTTTTCTAGTTTTTCATCTATTACAGCACCAAATATAATATTTGCATCTGCATCTACAGATTTTTGAACTAAATCTGCTGCTTCACTTATTTCTAGTAAGCATAGGTCTTTACCACCAGTAACGTTAAGTAGAACTCCGCCTGCTCCTTCAATTGATGTTTCTAGTAATGGGCTATGTATAGCTTGTCTTGCAGCTTCTTGTGCTCTATGTTCACCAGAAGCTCTACCAATACCAATGTGAGCAACTCCAGCATCTAACATTATTGTTTTAACATCAGCAAAGTCTAAGTTTACAAGACCTGGTATAGTTATAAGGTCAGATATACCTTGAACACCTTGTCTTAATACATCATCTGACATTTTGAAAGCATCCATAATTGAAGTTTGTTTTTCAACAACTTGTAGTAGTTTTTCATTTGGTATTACTATTAAAGTATCTACATTTTGTCTTAATTCTTCAATACCTGCTTCTGCTTGCATCATTCTTCTTTTTCCTTCAAATGGGAAAGGTTTTGTGACAACACCTACTGTTAGAATTCCCATTTCTTTAGAAACCTCAGCAACTATAGGAGCAGCACCAGTTCCTGTTCCGCCTCCCATACCAGCAGTAACAAATACCATATCTGCACCTTTTACTGCTTCTGCTATTTCACTTTTTGATTCTTCAGCACTGCATTTTCCAACTTCAGGATTTGCACCTGCTCCAAGACCTCTAGTTAATTTTTCACCTATTTGTATTTTCTTATTTGCTTTAGATATATTTAATTGCTGTCTATCAGTATTTACAGAAATAAATTCAACGCTTTTTAATCCGTTTTCAACCATTCTGTTAACACCGTTATTTCCAGCTCCTCCTACTCCAACAACCTTAATTGTAGCCATTCCTGCTTGATTCTCGTTTTCCATTATTTTTTCCCCCTTAAAATCTATACTTTGCTCTTTTTTCTTTTCTTCTTCATAGAAAAGATTTTTTCTTTAAAGTTTTGAAATCCTTCAAAAACTTTATCTTTAAAATTTGGTTCAGTAACTATTTGTACATCACTATTTACGTGTTTACTTAATCCTAAACCAGATATATATCTAACCATTCCATAAACTGTAGTATGTTGTGGTTTAATAACATTTATTAATTTTGGACTGCATACTCTTACTTGATTAATTTTTATTACTTTCTTTGCTAGTTCTTCTGCACCAACTATATTACTTATTCCTTGTCCTGTAAGTACTATAGTGTTAATTGCCGTAATCATACCTTTTTCTTGCAACATTCTTCGTATTAATTGATATATTTCTTTTATTCTAGCTTCTATTACTTGAACAATCTCACTACATTTTACAATATCACTTTGGCCTACTGCCTTAGAAGATAACTTTATTTCATGATTATTTGTTATCATTGAAACTAAAGCTAAATTATATTGTCTTTTTAATCTCTCAGCCTCATCAGTACTAATATTAAACGTTAGAGCAATATCATTGGTAATATGATCTCCTCCAACAGGAAGTGTGGTATAGAATTCCAGTTTATCTTTCTTATATACTGATATATCTGTATGTCCACCTCCTATATCTACTAATAATACACCATTTTGTTTTTCTTCTGGCATTAAGATTATATTTGATGTAGCAAGTGTTTCAAGTATCAATCCATCTATTTTTAAATCTGCATATTTTAATGCTTTTTGTATTCCTACAATATAATCACCTTTTGCTATAACAACTTCAACTTCCATTTGAAATGTTTTACAAAAGGCGCCTACAGGTTCTTCCTTATATATTCTACCATTAACTACATACGCAGATGGTAAAATATCTATTATCTGCTCGTCTCTTTCTAGTCTAGTTGATATTTGAATTTTAGTATATAAATTATAAATGTCATTTACTGTCATTCCATCATCTGGTTTTTCAACCTCAGATTCCATAACAACCTTTTCTATTCTTACATTCATACCTTTTATATTTACATAGGCAGAATTTACTGATAGCTCAGAAATTTGTTCAGCTGAATTTACTGCGTCTCTTATTGATTGACCTACTCTTTCATAATCTAATATCTGTCCTCTTTTTATTCCTGAGTTGTTTGAGAGGCCATAACCAATGACTTCAATCTCGCTAAATTTATTGACTTGTCCAATTACACAACTAACTTTGGATACACCAATATCTAGCCCGACGATGATATCACCTATAGCCACATCTTACACCTCCAAATTTGAGCTACCTATATGATACTATCTTTTGATAAAAAAATCAAGCACTTTTGAAGAATTTTTGTAATATTTATGCAACCTTTGTGTAATTTTTTTAAAATATTGCATTTTCTCTCCAAATATGCTATTTGATATGATTTTTTGTTACGTATTTTATTAACATAATGTAAACGAAAAATATAACTAATGATGGATTAAACGTTTTTAAAAGAACAATAATAGAAATTAAAAATAACAATAACATAAAGAAAAGTTGAAATTTTTCTAAAAATGTATCTTTTTTAAAGTATTCAAATACAATTTTTAGTATATTATATCCGTCTAAAGGATAAATAGGCATTAAATTTAATATTGCCAAAAATATATTTATTTCAAATACAAATCTTATATTATAAAATATAATAGCTAAAATCATATTAGATAATGGTCCTGCTATATATATAATTATTCTTTTTATTATGTTTAAATCATCAGTATTATTAAAAGTTACACACATACCAGCAATAGATATTTTAATTCTTTTTACTTTTTCACCAAAAATACTAGCAAAAAACACATGTGATAGTTCATGAAAAAATATAAATAAATAACATACAAAATACGACGTCAAAAACAATTTGATTTTATCAGAAATAAGAAAAGAAATCAATATAATAATAAATAAATTTTCTATTTCTAATAAAAACTTATCTATTTTAAAATTCAATATACACTCTCTATCTAAATTTCAATAACAATTCAGGATCTACACTTCTATCATTTATTTTTATTTCAAAATGAAGATGTGAGCCAGTAGACATTCCTGTTGAGCCCATAAGTCCAATAATATCTCCTTGTTTTATTTCGTCACCTTTATTTACTTTAATTTCATTTAAATGTGCATATTTAAAGATTACACCATTTTGCTCTATTTCAATATTATTTCCATAATATTTATCCATTTCTACTGTAGATACTACTACTCCATCTGTTGCACTCTTAATTGGTGTATTTAATACATTAGCTATATCTATTCCTGTATGATACCCGACATTTTCAAAAACTTCATCTCTAGCACCATATATAGATGTTATTGTTCCTTCTACAGGTAAACTAATATTTATATTTTTAGCTAATATTTCTTCTTTATCCATATCCATTAAGCTAATTTGACTACTTGTTGTAACAGCTTCTTCTGCTTTTACTATTTCATCTGAAATCTCAATATCATCTTCATTAAATACAGCAACTGTATTATCTATCCCTATATTTTTAACCATTCCGTCCATACTAAAATTTAAAATTTCTGGCTTTATTTTATTTATATATGAATTTACTATTTTATCATGTAACTCTTGAGGTATTATATCATTAACTTTTGAATAAACAGATTTAGATAAATCTTCTACATTTTCTAGTACTTCTTGTCTTGTATAATCTTTATTATATTCTTCTTTTATCCACTTAACTATTAAATTATTTTTTATATTCTCATTATTTGTATATTTATATGCCATTATCATAGTAGCTATAAATAGGCATCCTACTAGTTTAAGCATAAATTTATATTTTAATTTTCCTGGTACTTTTTCTTCTTTACTTACTTCAATATTTTTATCTTCATTTTTATATTCACTTATAGTTGTTCCTATACTTCCCTCTCTTTTTAAGTAATGATTTCTCATCTCATTTTTAAATAATACATTTATATCCTCTTTTGTATATTTATTTTTTATTATATTATCCATATTTCCTCCACATTTTCTATTAAATTATATTAATAAAAAAAAGAAATATAACAATACAAACAAAAAAAGATAGATAAAATAATTTACCTATCTTACTATACTACCTTTTAAATACCATAAATGCTCACTATCTATTTTTACATTTACTACTTTTCCAACATCATTATTTGTAGCTTCAAATACAACTACTTTATTTTGTGAAGTTCTTCCTGTATATAGTTTATTATTATTCTTACTTTTTCCTTCAACTAATAGCTTATATTCTTTTCCTATCATTTTAGCATTTAATTTTGGTAAAGTTTCTTCGTATAATTTTTTTAACCTTTCAAGTCTATCTACTTTTTCATCATAAGTAACTTCATCTTCCATTTTAGCAGCAATTGTACCTGTTCTTTTTGAATATATAAACATATATATTTGGTCAAACTCTACTTTTCTTACTACATCTAACGTATCTAAAAATTGTTCTTCTGTTTCATTAGGAAATCCAACAATTATATCTGTAGATAAAGAGATATCTGGTATTTCTTTTAATTTTAATGCTAAGTCTATATATTCTTCCTTAGTATATCTTCTATTCATTTTTTTAAGAATTTCTGTATTTCCAGATTGTAAAGGTAAATGAATTTGTCTTGCTACTTTTTTAGAATTTTTTATAACTTCTATCAAATCATCTTTAAAATCCTTTGGATGTGGTGACATAAAACGAATTATCTCTATTCCTTCTACCTTTTCCAAATCTTTTAAAAGCATAGGAAATGTATATTTTTCTTCGAAATCATTTCCATAAGAATTAACATTTTGTCCTAGTAGCATTATTTCTTTATATCCTTCTTTTGCAAGTCTTTTTACATCATTTATTATATCTTCTGGTTTTCTACTTCTTTCTCTTCCCCTTACATAAGGAACTATACAATATGTGCAAAAATTATTACAACCATAAATAATACTTACACTAGCTTTATATTTATCCTCATAAACTATTGGAACATCTTCTTCTAAATTATTACTAACATCTATATATTCTATCTTTTTCTTGTCATTTACTATAGTATCATACAATTTTTCTGGAAAAATTGACATACAACTAGTTCCTAAAACTATATCTACAAATCTATATGATTTTTTTATTTTTTCTAGAATATGTTCTTGCTGAGTCATACATCCAACAATAGCGATATATATTTCTTCATTATTTATTTTTCTTCTTTTTAGCATTCCTAATCTTCCAAAAAGAGTATTTTCAGCATTTTCTCTTACACAACAAGTATTAAATACATATACATTTGCTGTGTCTTCATTTCCTTTTTTAAAGCCCATTCCTTCTAAAATACCAGCATATTTTAATGAATCATTTTCATTCATTTGACAACCCATTGTATCTATATAATATGTTAAATTGTGTTCTTCATTATATTTTCTCATTTTATCTTTATAGCTATTTACAAATTTCATGTTTTTTCTCCTTTAAACATTAGTATTATACAATATTTGTCTTTTCTTTTCAAGCAATTAGCTATAATATGTTACATAACTATACTTGTCCCTTTATATTGTATTGAAATTATTCTCATTTATGATAAAATATTTTATACTAGGAGGTTATGTATGAAGAAAAAAATTATCCTTATATTTTCTATTATTTTAATTATTATTTTAGCATGTTTTGCTACTTTGTATGTTATAGATAATAACAGAATGAAGAATAATGAACCTGTACTTTTTAGTACATGGGGTAAATCTTATTCACCATCTATACCAGTAGAAACTGATAAAAATATTGAAGAAGAAGAAATTGAAGAAAATAAATATGTAGATGAAAATCCTGTTAAACTTGGAATATATATTGAATCTGGTGATACAAAACAGCTAATAACCGAATACTCTTGTTATTGGGAACCAGAATTAGTTATGAATGTATTTTATGCAGTACCTACACAAGAAGAAACAATATCTAATTATTCTTTTGATACTCTTTGGAAAGAATATATTAATAACTATCCTAATCCTGAAAAATATAGGATTGGATATAACATATCTTTCACTTTAAGCTCTGGTGAAAAAGTAGATAGAACAATTTTAAATCCTGACGATGCTTACTATATGTTTCCAAAAGTAATGTGCTTTTTATATGATGATGTTAATCTTGTTCCAGGAAAACCATATTACCATATAACACAAGATGTTATGTATGACTACACTATTTGTTCATCTGTTAAATTAGTTGGTGATGTTGAAACATCTAATATTGCATCAGATATAAAATTAACTGCTTTTTGTTTTGATAGTGATGATGACTTTGATCCAGAAACTGGAAAATATAGAGGAAATAGTTCTTATTCAATATTAATAAAAAGAATATAAGTAATAATAAAAGACAAAAAAATAAACCAATAATTCAAAGATTATTGGTTTTATTTTTTAAACTCTTTCCATATAAGAACCTGTTCTAGTATCAATTCTAATTTTATCTCCTATTTCTACAAATATAGGTACATTAAATGTTGCTCCTGTTTCAACAGTTGCAGGCTTTGTTGTACCTGTAGCAGTTGAGCCTTTTATACCAGGTTCTGTATAAGTAACTTCTAATTCAACAAATGTAGGAGGCTCTACTCCAAATATATTACCTTTATATGATAAAACTTTAACTAGCATATTATCTTTTAAGTATGGTAATGTATCAGATATTTGTTCTTTATTTAGTTCTATTTGTTCATAAGTTTCAGTATTCATAAATACATAGTTATCGCCATCGGCATATAAATATTGCATTTCTTCAACTGTAACTTGTGCTTCTTCAACCTTTTCATTAGGGTTGAATGTTCTTTCAAGATTTTTTCCAGTTATAACATTTTTTAATGTAGTTCTAACAAATGCTGAACCTTTACCAGGTTTTACATGCATAAAGTCCACTATTCTATATACTGAACCTTCATATTCAAATGTTACACCTTTTCTGAATTCTCCTGCTAACATAATTACCTCCTAAAATTATTTTTGAACTTTTTCTACTAATGTTTTAAATCCATTCATATCATTTACTGCCATTTCAGCTAACATTTTTCTATTAATATTTACATTAGCTGCTTTTAAATTGTTCATTAATTTAGAATATGTAGTTCCACACATTCTTGCAGCAGCATTTATTCTTGCAATCCAAAGTGATCTGAAATCTCTTTTCTTTAATCTTCTACCAACATATGCGTAGTTTCCAGATTTCATAACAGCTTGGTTAGCCATTCTAAATCTTATTGATTTTGCACCAAAATATCCTTTTGCTCTTTTAAGAACTTTTTTATGTCTAGCTCTTGTTGTAACAGCTCCTTTTACTCTTGCCATTTAAATTCTCTCCTTTCAAATGTACTCTCAATATTATTGATATGGTAATAACTTCTTAATAGCTTTCATATTTGCACTATCTGCATAAGCTGATTGTTTTAATGACATTTTTCTTTTAGAAGATTTACCTGTTAGTTTATGTGCACGATTTGCAACATTTTTCTTAATTTTACCAGTTCCTGTAACTGATAATCTTTTCTTAGATGAACTATGTGTTTTCATTTTTGGCATAATTATTCTCTCCTCTCTAAAACACTCTATTTTTGTTTTGGTATTAAAAACATAACTAGATTTTTACCTTCCATTTTAGCTTCTTTTTCTACTTGAGCGTCAAGTATTAATTCTTTGAAGCTTTCCATAATTTCTTTTCCTTGTTCAACGAAGTTTAATTCTCTACCTCTAAATCTCATTGTTACTTTAACTTTATTACCAGCATCAATGAATTTATTTGCATTTTTAGCCTTAACTTCTAAGTCATGTCTATCAATATTTGGTGATATTCTTACTTCTTTTATTTCTATCACCTTTTGTTTTTTCTTAGATTCTTTTGCTCTTTTATTCATTTCAAATTTATACTTGCTATAATCTAAGATTTTACATACTGGATTTGCTGGATTAGGTGAAACTAGTACTAAATCTAGTCCTTCTTCTGCAGCTAATTCTATAGCCTTTTCAGTATCCATTAAACCTATTTTTTGACCATTAGAGTCAACAACTTGAACTTTGGAAAATTCGATATTTTGATTTACTAAAAAATCTTGTTTTATATTAAACACCTCCACAAAAAATATATAAAAAAGATTGCTCTGTATGGCAATCTTCTCAAATCAAATATTCATATTATTTTAAATATGTATTTAATTGTAACCTTACTAAGACGAAACTCGTAAGGTGAGAAGATTTCCTCTACTTTACGAGTTATATTATACATAAATTTTTATGTTTTGTCAACTATAAAATTAAAATTTATTACAAATAAAAGTATTTAGCAAAATGTTTAAGTAAAAAGTATAATAAACCATACATTTTATATTGAACAAGTTTTAAATACATTTTATATACTAAATTTTGCTTTTTTAAATATTTATTCTTTTTCCAATTAGGATATTTTTTCTCTACTTTACCTGCTATATCTTTTATTAATTCTTTAGAGAAATCCTTATGAAAGCTAGATCTATATATTGTTCCAATTAATATGTGATATATATTAATAAACTCAATATTTTCTTTATATTTATCATATATATTATTTTTCTTAAGAAAATCTTCTAAGTCGTCTATAACATAGAAAATATCAAAAATTCTATCATCATACGTATGCATTATTGAAGAATTATTTTGAGTATAATTGTATAGTGGCTTATCTACAACAGCATAGCTTCCATTGCTAAAAAATATTACTTTGCTTATAGCACATAAATCTTCATACCACTTTTTAAAAGGAAATTTAATATTAGTATCTAAAAATAGACTTTTATGAAACATTTTATTCCATGCAGCTGGTATGATACAAGTATTAACAACATCTTTGTTAATCTTGTCATAGGTTACTTTATCTTCATATACTCTTTTAAGTCCACATACGGATATTTTACAATTATTATTTTTTATACAGTTATATAGTTCTTCTATAAAATTAGGCTCTATATAATCATCACTATCTATAAAACAAATGTATTCTCCTGTAAATTTATCTAATCCATAATTTCTAGCATCACTAAGTCCACCATTTTCTTTATAGTAGTACTTAAATCTTTTATCTTTACTTGTCTCTTTTTTTATTATTTTTTCTTTATTATCTTTACTTCCATCATTTATTAATAATACTTCTAGATTTTTATATGTCTGATTTTTTATTGATTCTATGCACTTTTTTATATGTTTTTCTGCATTATAACATGGTACTATTATCGAAATCAAATCATTATTCATAAATTTCTCCTAACAAAATAAGAGTAAACTTGCATTAACTTGAAATTACAAGTTTACTCTTTAAAATTATACATCAAGATTTGTTACATATTGTGCATTTTGTTCTATAAACTCTCTTCTAGGTTCTACATTTTCACCCATAAGAACAGAGAATATTTGATCAGCTTTAATAGCATCTTCTAATTGAACTTGCACTAAAATTCTTGTTTCAGGATTCATAGTTGTTTCCCATAGTTGATCAGAGTCCATCTCACCAAGACCTTTATATCTTTGCATACTTAAAGTATCTCTTGCTATACCTTTTTCTTCTAGTTCTTTTAATTTAACTTCTAAGTCTGCTTCATTATAGCAATATACATCTTCCATACCTTTTTTAGACAATTTAAATAGTGGTGGTTGAGCAATGTATATATTTCCATTTTCTACTAAAGGACGCAT
>CANRAK010000026.1 GCA_947628575.1 uncultured Clostridia bacterium
TTTTTTATAGCTATTTTAACTGTAATAATATACTTAATGTTTACAGTTGAAGCCTTTAACTTAACAAAAATTGAAGTAAAAGGAAATGAAAAGTATAATGATGAAACAGTTATTAAAAATTCTAATTTAAAAATTGGAGATAATGTATTTAAGCAATTACTACTAAGCAAAATGTATAATATAGACTTAGCATACATTTCAAAAGCAAAATATAAATATTCTTTTCCAAATTCAATAGTTATAGATGTTAAAGAAAGGTATCCAGAATATATAGCTGTAGATAAAAATACTTCTAAATGCTATATGATAGATAATGAAGGATATTTACTTGAAGAATGTAAGTTATCTGAAAGAGGAGAAGAGTTAGAAGTAAATGGATTTACTTTTGAAAAAGATGCTAAATTTGGACGAAAAATAAACGAAGTATATCTAAATAAATTAGAGATATATAAAAATATAAAAAAAGAACTTGAAAATATAGGTATTGTAGCAAGTATAAATAAGGTGAATTTCGCTAATTCCTTGACAATAATTACCCTAGATGATAAACTAAATATAGTTTTTGCGAATGATTCTAATTTAAAATATAAAGTCGCATTTTTAAAGGGAATAATTGATCAAAATGGTGGAATAGTTGAAGGTACAATTGATATGAGCGTAGACAATCCAGTATATTCCAAATATGATTAAGGAGAGTGTTAAGTTTGGAGAAAGGGAAAAATAAGAAAAATAATAAATTTTATGAGTTTATGCAAAAATATTCTATACCCGCTTATTTAGCTATCGGCATATCTTTGTTTTTCCTATCTGTTATGATTACTGCTCAGGTTACAACAATGAGTAAGTCTGAAGCTATATTAGAAGGAAAAAGAGAGAGTGAACTTGCAGATTCACTTGTAAGCTTACAAAGAGATTATGACGAGTTAAAAGCTAAATATGATGAGAGTCAAGAAATAGTTGAGGAGTATCAAACTAATTCTTCAACTAATGATACTCTTATAGCATCAATGAAAAATGAGATTAGTACATTAAGATTACTTGCTGGTACTACTGATGTACAAGGAGAGGGAATAATTCTAACTTTAATGGATGGAAATACTTCAGATTCACTTGTACATGATAGTGATATTTTAACAGCAGTAAATGAATTAAGAGTAGCAGGTGCAGAAGCAATTTCTGTTAATGAACAAAGAATAATTACTACTTCAGCAATTAGATGTGTTGGTTCAGTAATACAAGTTAATTACCAAAAAGTAGCAGCTCCATTTGTAATTAAAGCTATTGGTAATGCACAATATTTAGAGAGTGCATTAACTATAAAAAATGGTGTTGTAGATGTATTAAATGGATATGGACTAAAAGTAACATTAACTAGAGAAACAGATATTAAAATACCAAAATATGAAGGAGCTTTATCTTTCAATTTTGCAAAACCACAAGACAAGGAGAATAAAGAATGGTAATAGGAATTTTAATTTTAATAATATTTATATTGCTAGGTATGTTATTAGGACAAAATGTTATTATACCTTATTCATCATATCAGTATATTGCAGTTGCAATACTTGCTTGTCTAGATTCTGTTTTTGGAGCGTTAGTTGCAAGTACAGGAAAGAATTTTAAGATGAATATATTTTTATCTGGATTTTTCTTTAATGCAATATTTGCTATGTTTTTAGTATATCTAGGTAATCTATTAAATGTTGAAATATACTTAGCTGCAATAATTGTATTTGGCGGTAGAATACTTAATAATTTCTCAATAATAAGAAGAGATTTTATGTTTAAAGCACAAAAGAATAGAATTAAGTATAAAAATAAAATTAGGGAAAAGAGAGAATTAAAAAGAGAAATAAATAAAGATACAATTGAAGAAACAGAAGAAAATTAATATAATTTAGGGGGAGTTATGAAAGCAAAAGAAATAAGAGCTCAAGCAAGAGAAAGCTTGTCTGGTAGATGGGGAAAGTACATTTTACTAAATTTTTTATTTGCTTTATGTATAATTCTCTTTTTTTTATTCTTTCTAGTACCTAAAGTAGGTATTGCGTTATTTTTCATATTAACAATACCACTTGCATATGGGTATAGCTATAATTCTATGAGATTAAGAAAGAAATTAACAGATAGTACTATTGAGTTTGTAAATCTTGGATATTCAAATTTTCTAAGAGCATGGAAACTAGTATTATGTGTTATGCTAAAAATAATAATACCGGTTATATTACTTCTTGGTGTATTTGTTATAGGAGCAGGAAGTATAGGAGTATTGCAATTTTTTGAGCATTATACACTAGCAAGAATACTTAAGATTGTATGGTATTTACTGTTATTATTAGTATCAATTTGGCTTACATTTAGACTTTTATCTCTATCTTTTGTTACTAATATATCTATTGAACATTCAAATAATAGTGTAAAAAAATGTGTAGACTATGGTATAAAAATTATGAAAGGTAATAGATTAAAACTTATATGGCTAAATTTAACTTTTTTTGGTTGGACAGTTTTATCTATACTTACTTTGGGAATAGGAGCAATATGGCTTACTCCATATATTTCAATGGCTAAGACTTGTTTCTATCTTAATATAAAAGAAAATATAAAATATGATTAACATACAAAATAGGCAGTTTGCCTATTTTTTGTTATATTCTAGCTATAATTTCATATAATTAATTGAGGTTGATAATATGAAAATTGTAAAAAGTTATTTAATTGCACTAGCAAGTTTTATCGTATCAATATTTGTTTTTCTAGTAATAGTATCTTTAGTTTTTGCTTATACTAATATTGATGATAGATATATAGATTCAGGAATATTTTTATCTATGGCAATATCTGCATTTATTTCTTCGTTTATATTATGTAAAAATCTAAAGAAAAGAGGAATAGTACATGGGATAATAATAAATATAATTAGTGTATTAATTATATTTGCTATATCTTGTATTTTAAATCAGTCGGTAAATTTAACTAATACGTTAGGAATTTATATTGCTATTTGCTCTTTAACAGGAATAGTTGGAGGAATATTAGGAGTAAATGTGTAAATGGAATAAAAAGAGTATTTTAATATGTATTTTTTCCAGTGTAATAGCAACTGTATTAATAGCGACTGGGATATTTTTAAGTAATACTCATGAAACGGTAGAATGTGCTATAAAAGAGAAAGAATACTATTTGGGTGGAGAAGCTGTTGGAATAAAGCTACTTGCAAGTGGTGTGCTAATAATGGGAGTAGAACGTACAGATACAGAACTTCAAGTTGGAGATGTAATATTAGAAGTTAATGGTTGCAAAATAGAGACAGATGCTGAACTAGAAGAATATGTTGCACTGGGTGAGAAATTGAGTCTTACAATATCACGAGATAATAAGACGAAAATTGTTGAAATAACACCAAACTATAATGAAAATAACCAAAAATATAGATTAGGTTTATGGGTAAAAGATAGTAGTGCAGGTGTGGGTACTGTAACTTTCTATGAAAAAGATACATCAAGATTTGCTGCTCTTGGTCATGCTATAACAGAAACAACAAATCAATATATATTGCCTATTACTACAGGTGGTATAACAAAAACAGATATTTATATGATAAAAAAAGGAATTCCAAAAATACCAGGTGAATTAAAAGGAACAATTACAAATGATACAATAGGACAAATTTATTGTAATACACAAAATGGAATATTTGGAAAAGTTGAAGATAGGGAACTTTTTTCAGATAATATTACAATAGAACTAGGTAGAAAAGAAGATATTGAGCTTAAAGAAGCATATATTTATGCTACTTTAGATGATAATATAAAGAAAAAGTACTCTATAGAAATAGAAAAAGTATTTTTAAATTCAACAGGAAATAAAAATATAGCAATTAAAATAACTGATGAAGAATTACTTAAAAAAACAGGTGGAATTGTACAGGGAATGAGTGGTGCACCAATTGTACAAAACGGTAAATTAATAGGTGCAATAACACATGTATTTTTAGAAGATCCGCAAAGAGGATATGGTGCTTTTATTGAGAATATGATAGAGGATATGAATAAAATAGAAGAATAAGCTCCCAGAGTAAATCTAGGAGCTTAATATTATTTTAATAATATTTTTACTACTAATATTATATAGGGATTATGTTCATAATATAGCACAAATTATCATAAAAAATATAATATTATTGTTTTAATTGCAATTGTATGATATAATACACAGTAATAAAGGGAGTGAATTATGAATAAAAAAAGGTTTACATTGTTTTTAGTAGTAGTCGCAGCAATATTAGTTGCGGTTGTTATCTTTATATGCACTAGAGATAAAAATACAAAATTAGGTGAAGATATACTTTTAAAAGCTAATCAAACTGTAAAAGTAGATGATGCAGGAGAAAAAGTAAAATTATCATTAAAATCTGACTTAAAACCTAAAGAAGATAGTTCAGATATAGTAGTAAAGTATGAACTATCTGTTGGAAAGAAAAAGTATAATGGAGAATATAAATTTTATCCTGAATATGAAACATCTAAAGCAGATAACAATATGCCATATAATGTAGAAATTATAAAAGTTGAAAACGAACAAGCAGAAGTTGTTATTACAAAAAAATAATATAGTATAAGAGGGGATAATATGAAAAACTTTATATTTTCACATAAAAGCGATATTGATGGACTTGGAAATATAATTTTACTAAAACTTGCATATAATAATATAGATTATGAACTTTGTGAAACTTTTGATATAAATGAAAAATTTGAATACTATTATAATAATAAGTTACTAGATAACTATGATAAAATATATATTACAGATTTATGCTTAGATAAAAAACATTTAGATATGATTAATGACGACAGCAATATAAAATCTAAGATGAAATTAATTGATCATCATAAGTCTGTTGAAGGTTTTGATTCGTATGATTTTACAAGAATTAAAGTAAAAAATGAAAAAGGTTTATGTTGTGCAACTAGTTTATTTTATGAATATCTTATAGAAAATAGTTTTCTAAAAGCAAATAAAGCTTTAGATAAATTCTGCGAATTAACACGTAGATATGACACTTGGGAATGGAAGAACATATATAATGATGAAATGGCTCGAAATCTTAGTTTAATTTTCGAATCAGTAGGTGCACAAAGGTACATTGATATAATGTATAAAAAATTAAAAAGTGAAGAAATATTTGAATTTTCAGATGTTGAGCAAGCTCTTATTGATTCTAGAAAAGACAAGATGCTTGAAAAAGTAGAGTCATATGTTAAAAATATAGTTTACAAAGATATGTTTGGCTTAAAAGCCGGCATAGTATTTATATCATACGAATACAGAAATGAAGTAGCTCAATATTTAATAGATAAAGACTATGATATAGACTTTGTAATGTTAATTTCTGTAGAACATAGCACAATTTCTTATAGAAGTATACGACCTGGTTCTAATGTTAGAATTGTAGCAGAGAACATGGGAGGCAAAGGCCATGATAGCGCTGCTGGAAGTAATCTAACACAAGAACAAATGGATAGTATACTAAATTTAATTTTAAATCATAAAATATAAAGAAAGGGGAAATGTTTTATGTCAATTAAAAGAAAGTTCTTAACAGACACTTATTTAAGAGGAGTAGACAATTACATGATGACACAGTTTGAGGATAAGGATTTAGACTGTATTACTACAATAAAGAAAGTAAACAGTATAGATAAACCTTATGTTTCAACACATACTGGTAAAAATGTATGTCTTCTAAAGGAAGGATACTATATGGTAGAATATCTACCAAAAGATGAACACTATGGTGTAAGAGTATTCTTAGACGACAATAGAGAAACACTAGCATATTATATTGATATAATAGACAAAATTGGTGTAGAAAAAGAAAAAGGATTATATTACGATGACTTATTTTTAGATGTAACAATAGATAACTCAGATGATGGAAGAACTAGAGTTTGGGATGAAGATGAGTTACAAAAAGCTTTAGATGAGTCAGTAATTAACCAAGAACAATATGACATGGCATATCAAACACTTAGTAAAGTACTAGAAGAAATTACTACTGACAGTAATATGTTTATTAATAATGACCATAAGTCATATATTGAACAAAATTTCGAATAAAATTAGAAGTTATAAAGAAACATTCAAGCAATGTTTCTTTATTTTGTCCTTAAACCTTGAAAAATATAATACTATATATTATAATTTCGAATTAGAGGTAGAGTAAAATGTTAAGAATTGCAAATATTGATGATGTAGAACAAATATATAACTTAAATACAGAGCTTTTTATAGTATTAAATAACTTAAAGGAAAATATATATAATCCTGTCGGATTTCCAAAGACATTTATAATTTCCATGATAAATTCTAGTAAAGCAGATTATATTGTAATAGAAGATGATGATAAAATAGTAGGATACGCACTTATAGAAGAAAGAGAAGCTCCTTTTAAAGAGTATAATTCTTTTAAAAAAGATAATTTTGCCTTTATATATGAGCTTATTGTTTTACCAGAATATAGAAGTAAAGGATATGGCACTAGAATAATTGATGAAGCTGTTAATTGGGCTAAAAAAAGAAATTTAACTTCTATAGAATTAAATGCTTTAAGTAATAATTATAGTGCAAGAGCTTTTTATGAAAATGTAGGATTTCAAGAGTATCAGGTTAAATTAAGAAAGGAAGTATAAATGCAAAATTATATTATACAAAAAGGTAATATAAATATACTGCTTTCAGCACCACATTGTGTAAATCATTTAAGAGAAGGTAGAATTAAATCTAGAGAGATAAATACAGATACGTTATTAAAAGAAATATATAAAGTAAAAAAGGTTAATATAATATATAAAACTGAGTCGTTAAATGAAGATGCAAATTATGATGAAAAATCTGTATATAAAGAGGCTTGTGAAAAATTTGTAAAAGAGAATAATATTAAATTTTTCATAGACATACATGGCATGAGTTACAAGCGTAAAGAAGATATATGTATAGGTACAGGACGTGGTAGAAATATATATAATAAAACAGATATTGTAGATAATATAGAAAATAAGTTTAAGGATTTTGGGTATGAATATGTTACTATAGATAATCCTTTTAGTGCGGTAAATAGAAATTGCGTTAGCTCATATATAAGTAGAAAATGTGGTATACCTGCTGTACAAATAGAAATTAATACTAGATATAGAATAGAAGAAAAGGAAATTGAAAGATTAGTACACTGTATGTGTGAAATAATAGATATATTAAATTAATGTTTGACAAATTAATTATGTTATGTTATAATTCAAAAAGTAGAAATGAAAGCCTATGATAAAGCAAAGTAGGTATTAGGTAATATATTTTAGAGAATGTAAGTCACCGGCTGTAAGCTTACTAATATACTAATACTGAAATTTCACTTTGGAGGTCTTATTCTTAAAGGAAACGAGTAGGAATAAGCGGGTAAGCCCGTAATAGCAGTGTTGAGTGCATTCGAAAATAAGTTTTGAATGAATTTAGGTGGTAACGCGGAATTTAAGTCATTTCGTCCTATGTATCTTAGGATGAAATGACTTTTTTTGTTAAGGAGGAGTTTTTTAATGGAAGAAAAAATAACATTATTAAAAGAAAAAGTAGTAGCTAAAATGAAAGAAGTAAGAACTACTGCAGATGTTGAAAATATTCGTGTAGAATATTTAGGTAAAAAAGGTGAAGTAATTGAAATACTTAAAAATTTAAAAAATGTAGAAGCTTCTAAAAGAAAAGAAGTTGGTGAAAAGGCTAATATCTTAAGAGTAGAAATAGTGAAAATGATTGAAGATAAAAAGCTAGAGCTAAAAGAAAAAGAGTATGAAGAACAAATAAATAACTCTGAGAAAATAGATATTACTGTACCAGTTCAAGATAAAATAGGCTCTTTACATCCTATTACTATAGTTCAAAAAGAGCTTGAGGATATATTTACTGGTATGGGCTTTACAGTAGAAGATGGTAATGAAGTTGAAACAGAGTATAATAACTTTGAGGCAGTAAATGTACCTAAATATCATCCAGCTAGAGATATGCAGGATACATTCTGGCTAGAAAATGGTGAGTTATTAAAAACTCAAACATCAGCTGCACAAAATAAGATAATGTTAAAATATGGTGCACCTCTTAAAGCAATATTTCCAGGAAGATGCTTTAGAAATGAAGCATTAGATGCATCACATGAAAACACATTCTTCCAAATGGAAGGTATGATGATAGATAAAAATGTATCAATATCTAACCTTATATATTTTATGAAAACATTACTTTCTGAAATATTTAAAAAAGATATAGAAGTAAGACTTAGACCTGGATATTTTCCATTTGTAGAACCAGGATTTGAACTAGATATAAAATGTCCATACTGTGATGGAAAAGGTTGTAAAGTATGTAAAAATGGTAGCTGGATTGAGCTATGTCCATGTGGTATGATACATCCTAATGTTTTAAAAATGGGTGGAATTGACCCTGAAGAATATTCAGGATTTGCTTTTGGACTTGGACTTAGTCGTCTTGCAATGATGAAATATAACATTAATGATTTACGTGCTTTAAATTCTTGTGATGTGAGAATATTAAAACAAATGAATATAAAATAGGGGGATGTTAAAATGTATATATCAATAAATTGGATAAAAGATTTTGTTGACTTAGATGGAATAGACGTAGAAAAACTAATATATAAATTTACAATGTCAACAGCTGAAGTTGAAGGAATTACAAAATATGGGCAAAATATAAATGGAGTTATTGTAGCTCAAATCTTAAGTGTTGATGAAGTTGAAAACTCAAAGAAATTACATAAGCTAATGGTAGATACAGGTAAAGAAAAGCTACAAGTAATTTGTGGAGCACCAAATGTTAAAGTTGGAGCTAAAGTAGCATTTGCCCAAGTAGGTAGTACAGTAGATGGTCAAAAAATAGGGCAAGCAACTCTTGCAGGACAAGTAAGTAATGGTATGTGTTTATCTGAAAAAGAACTTGGCGTAAGTGATGACCACTCAGGAATAATTATATTAGATGATGACGCTAAGCTTGGTGAAGATATAAAAAATATTATACCAGTAGATGATGTAATTTATGAAGTAGATAATAAGTCTCTTACTAACAGACCAGATTTATGGGGACATTATGGTATAGCAAGAGAAATTGCTACTATTACAGGAAGAAAATTAAAACCATTAGATATAGAAGATTTAAAAATGTATAATGAGCTAGAAAAATTATCTATTGGAGTAGAAGTAGATGATGATAATAATCCACTTTGCTTAAGATATAGCGCTATGAGAGTAGAAAATGTTACTAAAAAGCAAGCTTCTTGGAAAATGAGAGTAAGACTATATTACTGTGGAATGAGAAGTATTAATTTACTTGCAGATATGACAAACTATATAATGCTAGAACTTGGACAACCAATGCATGCTTTTGATGAAAAAATAGTAAATAGCGTTAACGTTAGAACTCTAAAAGAAGATAGTAAATTTACTACATTAGACGGACAAGAAAGAAATCTAGATAAAGGTACACTTATGATATGTCATGAAGACGAGCCTGTAGCTATTGCAGGTGTTATGGGTGGTCTTGATAGTGAGATTACAGATAGTACAACATCATTATTCTTAGAGTCAGCTAATTTTGATGCTGTTGCAATACGTAAAACTGCAAGCAAACTAGATTTAAGAACTGATGCTGCAGCTCGTTATGAGAAGACATTAGACCCTGAACTTACAGAGCTTGCAATTGCAAGATTTATTAAAGTACTAAGAGAAGAAGATAGTGGAATAAAAGTAACATCAGCATTTTCAGATGTATATATTAGTAAGTATCCACATATTACAATACATATAGATAAAGATTATATAGATAGAAGTATTGGTAAAGAGCTTTCAATGGATGAGATAACTACTACTTTAACTAATCTTGAGTATGATATTAAAGTTGATGGAAAAAATATAACAATTGAAGTACCTACATTTAGAGCAACTAAAGATGTAAGTCAAAAGGCAGATATTATAGAAGAAATAGCAAGAATACATGGTTATGATAATATAGAGCCAAAAACTAATTTATGGAAAATTTCTCCTGTTCCAAAAGATCCTGTAAGAGAATTAGAATATGCTTCTAAAGAGTTACTTGCTACTAAATATGGTATGTCTGAAATTCATAGCTATGTTTGGTACAATACAGAACTTAACCAGGAACTTGGAATAAAAGTAAGAGATAATCTAAAAATAACTAATGGTATTGTTAAATTAGATAATACATTAAGAAGAGAAATGGCACCAACTATGCTATATGCAATAAACAAAAACTTAAAGTATATGCCAGAGTGTAAAGTGTTTGAAGTGGCTAGAACTTTTGATTATGAGTTTGATGGAAAAGATGCAAAAGAATATAAAGTGTTAGGAATAGGTATGGCATCAACAAAGCAATCTGAAAAAGAACTTGTATATGAAGCAAAATCTGCTGTTGATAGTATAATAAAAATAAATAAAAATATGGATGTAAGATATGAAAATATAGAAAAAGTAGAAAATAACTGGATGCATCCTGTAAATAGCTTTAGCATTATTGTAAATAATACAAATCTAGGATATATTTCAATAGTACATCCAAAGATAAAAGACGCTATTAATTCAAAATCTGCTATAGTTGTAGTTGAGCTTAGAATAGATCTATTAGGTGAAATGGCTAAGACTGACATTAGTTATAAAGAAATATCTAAATATCAAAATGTTACTTTTGACTTATCTTTAATAGTTAGTAAAGATACAAAATACAGTGAGATTGAAGATGTTATAAAATCTGCTAATATGGAATATCTAATAAGTTATAATTTAATAGATATATATGAAAATGCAGAAAAATTAAAAGATAAAAAGACAGTAACAATTAGATTTACTATAGGCTCTTATACAAATACACTAACTAAAGAGCAAATAGATGGTCAAAGAGAAAAAGTATTAGCTGCACTAAAAGCTAATAACATGAATATAAATGAGTAATAAAAGAGGGGATAACCCTCTTTTATTATATGAGTTCTAATTTTAAAAACATATTTTTAATACTAGATATAAAGTAATCTTTTGGTGTCTTTTTTAATATATCATATTCTAGAAAAATATCTTTAGAGTATAGAACATCGTCATCTAATAGTACCTCATAAGTACCTAGATATGTACCTGCAGGCATAGGTGCTTCAATTTTATCTATAAAATTTTGTCTAACATAAATTTTAGAATATTCTTCTTCTGTTAGAGCTTCTTTTTTACTATCTGAAGAACAGTATATTAATCTATCTTTGTTACCTTTAATAATAGGGATATTTAAATATATATTTAAAAAATTAGAGATATCATATAGCTTATATTTACTAAAAGTATCTTCTAGTAATGCTTTTGCATCATTAAATCTAATTTGTGACGTTTCACTTCCAAGAACTACAGCTATTAATTTAAAATCATTATCTGTAGCTGAGGCGATTAAGCAACGATTAGCACCATTTGTAAAACCCGTTTTTACACCATCAGCTTTATCATAAGTTCTAAGTAGAGCATTAGTATTTCTAAGTGTTTTGTTAAAAGAGCCAAAATCTACTTCTTTTTCATTAGTTCCTACTACTTCTTTAATTTTATCATAGGATAGAGCATATTTTGTAATTAAAGCTAAAGAGTACGCACTAGTATAATGGTTATCTCTATCAAGACCATGTGGATTTTCAAAATTTGTATCTTCTAAACCCAGTTCTTTTGCCTTTTTATTCATAAGACTTGCAAAATTTTCTACACTGCCACCTATATGATAAGCAATAGCAAGTGCGGCATCATTTCCAGATGGAAGTAGCATTGCGTAAAGTAAATTTTCAGCAGTCACTTTTTCACCAGGTCTTATACCAGCTTCAGAGCCACCTATATAGCAAGCTTCTTTTGCAATTTCTATTTCTTCATCCATTTTACAATTTTCTACTAAAAGTATAGCTGTCATCATTTTAGTTAAAGAAGCCATTTTTCTTTTTTCTTTACAATTTTTATCATATAAAATTCTACCAGTATCATAAGATATAACTACTGCACTAGGAGAAGATATATCTATTGCATATACATAATGTGATATAAAATAAAAAAAGATTAGCATTATAATTATTTTTTTATTCATATATAAAGTACCTCATAACAATATATTATTTTAAAGAGGAAAATATGTAATATTTTTCATTAAATTGTTTACACTAATTGCTATATTTTTTTATTTACTATATAATTTTATTAGGTGATAGTCTTTGAAAACTAAGAACAATATATTAAAAGTATATATAGAGGCTGTAGTATATTGTATATTATTAGTTATAGGTATTTACTTGTGCTTATCTAATAATATATATATAAAAATGATACCAATTGCTTTTGTTATTGGTGTTTTTGGACAAGTCTTTTTTGGAAAAAGATTAATGACAAGCTTTTTTTCTTTTATGCTTGCAATAGTATTATCTCAAGTAAAGACACCAGCAAGTATAGTAGCTAATTTAGTACAATCGGTTATTATTGTAATATCTGTACTTTTTGGAGAAGCTTTTGGATGGGAAATTAAAAAGATAATACACATCTTTAAGAAAAAGAAGAATAAAAAAGGAGAAAAGCCTAAATATATAATGCTAAGTGTATTAACATTTACTTTAGCAATGATTTTTAGTGCTATTTTTAACGGAAATTATTTTAGTTATTATAACGCTAAAAATAAACTACGTAGTTATTTTAAAGAGGAATATTCTTCTAGCAGTAGATTTCAAATAGTAAATTGTCATTATTCATTTACACCTGAAATTAAGTATACATTTTATACACAAGATATAATGAACAACTATACAAGTGGAAAATTTGGTGTATATTTAAAAAACGGACTAGTTCAAGATGAGTATAGGAAGCAAATACTAGATAAAACTTCACAAGAATTAATTAATGATATAAATAGTGTTATACATGAACAAGATATTAATATAAATGCTTTTTATGATGATACAGACACTCTAATTATTAGTTTTTCAAAGTCAGTAGAAGATATAGATAAATCACAAATAGAGATATATGCAAAACAAGTAGAAGAATGTATTAATAATATATCTAATATAAAGAACTTTGAGTTAATAGAGCAAATTCAAATTGTGTTAAATTCAACAAATAATAAGAAAGATAATTTAGCATCATACATATATATGGACGGATATAAACAAATGATTGAAGAAAATAAAGAAAAGCCTTATGAATATATTATGAGAGCATTAAATATTGAGTATTTTAATTAATGGAGGAAAGAATGCAAAAAGAAAATATAGGTAGAAGGAAGCTTTCTGTATTTACGTACTTTTTTATTCTTTTATGCGTTATTAGTATAACAGTACTTGTTATTAGAGAGATTAATCTAAATATAGGCTTTGATGACATACTTTACCAGAAGGATGTCGATAGTAGTGTTAGACAGGAAAATAAATATTATATAAATAAGATAAAAGATGAGTATGGTATAACAGTTAGCTTTGGTGAAGAAGAAAAGAGCTTTGCTGATTCTGTAAATGCAAATATTCAGTATGATGAAAATATAGCTAATAATAATATAAAAATTATATATATTGCTTTAAAGAAATATCCTAAAGAGGTTTTTGATATATTTAAAGATTACAGGTACAATTTACATATTGTGCTTGTATCAGAATTTAATGATAATAATATTGCACTTGCTTCAAAAAATACATTAAACCAATATAGAATATATTTAAGTAATAATAGCAAATTTGAAAGAGCATTTCATCATGAGTTTTTCCATGTATTAGAATACTACATGGAAAATAAAACAGATTATTTATACTTTTCATGGAACTCATATAATCCAATAGGATTTGAGTATGAAGACAATATTAAAAAATTAACAAATGAAAATGTATATAATGAATATGCTACAGAAGATGAAAATAAAAATGCATATTTTTTAACAAAATACGCAAAAGTATCCCCTAAAGAAGATAGAGCTGAGATTTTTGCTGAGCTTATGGGACTTACTAAAAAAGTGGGATATCTTAAAAATGGTACTAAGATTAGAGAAAAAGTAAATTATTTAATGACAGAGGTACACGAATATATTTCTATACTAGATTTTTATTTCTCGTATTACCTTAACTAAGACCAATTTTACTTTACATCAAAGGGCATCCATGATATAATGTTGCGTAGAAAAAGGAGTGTATAGTGTGAAAAAAATTAGATTTTTATTCATAACACTAGTTATATTTTTATCACTTTCAAGTGTAAATGTATTTGCACAAGAAGATGAAAATAATATGCAAGAAGCAAAACAAGAAGAAAGTAATGAAGATCAAAAACAAGATATATTAGCATTAATAGATGATAGCTTAAAAGATATTGAAAATAAGCTTAAAGATATTGATGACAAAGTACTTAATGTAAAGAAACAAGAAGAATTTGAATATTATCCAGCTATTAGACTAAGTGTTGATACACCAATATTTGGTATGTCTTCTCTTGTAGAAAATAAATTAAGAGTAAAAAAAGATATTTCAACATCAGATGTAGCAAATAAGTATTCGATTAGAGATATTGTTAAAAATAAAAAGATTAGATTACCTGATTCTATATTAGGTTCTATTGTAATGTCAACTAAAGAATACTCAATAGATAAAAAGATGACAGTACCACAACTAAAATTAACATTAATTAAAACAATACAATATTTATCTCAAGTTGAAAGTGCAAATCAATTTATAGATACTCAAACAAACAATATTTTTAGAGACTATATAAATGATACTAAAAAAGAAACTATGAAAGATGTAAGAGATAGAAATACAAAAATTCAAAAAAGCCTAGTTGAAGTATCAGATAATATAAAAGTATTAAGTTTTTTAGGTGAAGATGTAACTGAATATAAAGAAGAATATAATAATATTAGTGAGCAGTTATATAAAAATACTAAAAAGGTAAAAAACTCTTTAATACTAGATGATGAGCTAACTGAGCTTGTAAAAGATTCTGTTGCAAGTGAAAGTAAAATAATAGACTTACAACAAAAAGTATCTACTGCATATAATAAAGCAGTAGAAAATATGGAGTATGCTACTTTCCTAAAGAATGTAAAGAGTAATTTTAAAACTAAATATGATAATATAAAAAAATATATCGACTCAGCATCTGAAACTAAAGAGGGAGAATCAGATGAAGAAGTTGTTACTGTAGTAAATTATGAAGTTACTTCTAAGGCAACTTTAGATTATATGAAAATTGCTTTAGATGAAGTTAATACTGAGATAAAAGATATTAATAAAGATAAAAAAGAAGAAAGTAGCGAAGAAAATAAAGAAGAAGAGCAAGTAGAAAATAGCGAAGATAAAAAGAAAGAAACTAAAGAGGAAAAAGAAAAGATAATAGAAGATAATAAGCAAAAAATAGATGAGTGGTATTCTAAGTATAAAGAAGTACTGTCTAGAGAGCATAGATTTTATATAGATAATATAAATATGCTACTAAGAGATAGTAACAATAAAATGTCATCTATTATTGCACAAATTAATTCTGGAATAAAAATAAAGAATGATATATTTAATTATACAAAATATATCTACATAGATTTACCAGAAAGATTAAATAATTATATGGATGAAAATAATATAAATTCTATGATAGAAAAAAGCAATTTAATTAGTAAACTAAAAAAAGAGCTTAATAATTTATCATTAACAAATAATAATATAACAAAAATGTATGATGAAGTAATCGAAGAAATTTTGAAAAGTTAGTAGGTATTTTAAATGAAAAAGCAGTTTATAGACAAGAGTAGAGTAGAAGTTAGAAATAGGGAAATAAACTTTAAATATGAGATAATTGAAAGACTTGAGTGTGGTTTAGAATTAAAAGGTACAGAAGTAAAGTCTATTCGTGACGGGATGTGTAATTTAAAAGATAGCTTTGCACTAATTAGAAATAACGAAGTTATATTAAAAAATATGCATATAAGTCCTTATGAACATGGTAATATATATAATGTTAACCCATTAAGAGATAGAAAACTTCTAGTACATAAAAAAGAAATACTAAAAATGCTAAATTATATTAAACAAGGTGGATATACACTAGTTCCATCAAAACTATATTCAAAGGGAAGATGGTTTAAAGTAGAACTTTGTGTATGTAAAGGTAAAAAATTATATGATAAAAGAGAAACATTAAAAGAAAAAGAAGCAAAAAGACAAATAAATGAATTTAAAAAATAAAGGTGTAAACCTTTATTTTTT